>CAIPFS010000356.1 GCA_903864375.1 uncultured Verrucomicrobiota bacterium | reverse complement strand
GCAGCTTGCATTCACCCGCCTGATCGCAAATGGGGCAATCCAACGGATGGTTGATCAGGAGCGATTCAAGGACCGCCTCCCGCATCTGCGCCGTCGCTGCGGAGCCCGGATACAGCTCCATTCCAGGCGAGATGGGCGTTGCACAGGCAATGGCTCCCCGCGGGGTTCCGGGTTCATACGGGAGGACCGAACGTGCAATCTTGGACGAACCATCCTCGTTCAGGACCGGCTTTCTCGTCGCCGGATCCATCACCGGGGTGCCGAATTCCACGAGGCACATCCGGCAGTTTCCCGCCACCGGAAGTTTCTGGTGGTAACAGTAGTGGGGGACGTCGACACCCGCATGGGCGCAGGCCTGGAGCATCGTCGTGGCCTGGGGTTTGCCCTGCCAGTCCAACGTCGTCTTGGGCACCTCAATTTCGCGCCCATCCACCTTGACCTTGATTTTCTCAATCGGAGGCGGTGCGGGCTTGCTTTCAGCGGTCACAGGGGCGGACATGGTTCAGTCAGCGTTTGGAGCCAGTCAATTAATGGGAGGCCGGCGGCTTGCCGGAACCAGTGGGGCCGGTGCCCGCCTCATCGGCGGCACCGCGGGCCTCGAACTCGGCCTTGAACTTCTTGACGAAGCTGAGGGTTGGCCATGCCGCCGCCTCTCCGAAGGCGCAAATCGTCCGCCCTTGAATGTTCTGGGCAATATGCAGCAGGTAATCGGCATCCGATTTCCGCCCCTCACCGTGGGTCAACCGATGGAGCGCCTTGCTCATCCACAGAGCCCCTTCGCGGCATGGAGTGCATTGACCGCAACTTTCGTGTGCGTAGAACTCGGAGACGTTGGCCAGCACATCGACGGGATTGCGGGTGTCATCCAGGACAATAATCGCCCCAGAACCGGACATCGTCCCGGCGGCCTGCAGCGAGTCAAAATCATACGGCAGATCGAGGAGATCGACCTCCACCGTTGTCATCTGTCCGTCAGCTCCCTTGCGCTTCAATTTGAAGCGTTCCCCAGCCTTCAGCACCTTCGAGGAGGATCCGCCCGGAATGATGGCGCGAATCGATCGTCCAGGACGGAGACCGCGACCGAAATTTTCGTGGTGAATCAACTCGCCCAGGGTCGCTTTGCCCACTTCAACCTCGTAATAACCGGGCCTCTGAACGTCACCGCTCAAGCTGATGATCCGGGTCCCCGTGTTATTGGCGGTACCCAGCTTGGCATATTCCGCCGCACCCATGCTGACGATGTGACGAACTGCGCACAAGGTCTCCACGTTGTTGACGATCGTCGGGCACATGTACAGGCCGAGCACCGCCGGAAAGTACGGTGGCTTGATGCGCGGATAAGGGCGCTTGCCTTCGAGTGACTCGATCAAGCCGGTCTCTTCGCCGCAGATGTAAGCCCCTGCCCCACGGTGAAGGTGAATCTCCAAATCCACTCCGGACCCGAGAATGTTCTTTCCCAAAAACCCCTTTGACCGGGCTTCTTTCAGCGCCTGATTGATGATTCGGGCGGCCTGCGGAAACTCACCACGCACATAAATATAGGCCAGCTTCACGTCGTTGGCCCAGCAGGAGATAATCATCCCCTCGATCAACTGATGGGGATCCTTGTGGAGGATTTGTCGATCCTTGAACGTCCCGGGCTCGGATTCATCCGCGTTGCAGATGAGATAAATCGGCTTTCCACTCCGTCGATCCACGAAACTCCACTTCAGGCCGCAGGAGAATCCGGCACCCCCGCGTCCGCGCAACCCCGACTTTAAAACTTCGTCGCGGATGACTTCCTGAGAGCTCTGCTTCTTGCCATCCGGCAGTTCCCGCGGGGCGGTAGCCAGTGCCTTGCGAAGAGCCTCGTAACCGCCATGACGCAGGTAGCACTCCATGTCTGGAGTGTAACCCGCCTGGTCGGCGTGCTTTAAAATCAAACGATATTCCTGAGGCATACCTGTACTTGACTCAACGATTCCCGTGACTAGTTTCGTGCCGCTCCGGCCTGCCCGATGGTGTAACGGTAGCACAGCAGACTCTGGATCTGTTTGTCATGGTTCAAATCCATGTCGGGCAGCCAATCTTTCCCCGGAACGGCCGGGACAAACGATCCCCTCAAGCGAAAGCCTTCCAACGCCGGTTTCCCCAAGCGGCTTGCCGGTGCAATAACCGAATCACATCCCGGAAGAAGCCCCGTAAAACGGGCCAGAACACTCCCCAGAATAAGGTTGGGGTTGCTCTTCTCCGAACGGGATCCCATTACCCCCGGGTTCTGGATGGGATGATGATGCGAGGGGCGATTCATACTCGGTGCTGATCAACCCGCCATGCCCGCCGAACGGGCTCTGGTTTCGCTCCGCTTTCCTTCCGACAAAATGGCATCGGTACCCGTACCATCCACCTTCTCCCAAAGGGTATCGTTGACCAGAACCACCGGAGCAGATCCGCAGGCCGCAAGGCATTCAACAAATTCCACCGTGAAGTTTCCGTCCGTTGTGGTCTGAGGAACGTGGGCCTTGGGGTCCAGACCCAGCTTCTCACAAAATTTCTTTCGCAAGTCGGCGGCTCCGGCCAGCGAGCAACTCAAAGTCCGGCAGACCTTGATGTGCGTTCGACCCAACGGTTCCTGGCGGAACATCGGGTAGAAGGTAACCAACTCAAAGACATTGATGGGAGCCAGGCCCAGCTTGGCCGCAGTCCACTCCACCGCCTCCGGCGATACATAACCAAAGTGTTCCTGAAGCGTGTGTAAAAACATCAGCGACGCACTTCGCTTCTGCGGATAACGAGTCACTAACTCGTCCAACTCAGCTTCCAAGGGTGCTGGAATGGAAAAACTCATGGTAAAGGAAAGGTCCTCGTCGCTCTATCGGTCACACTCTCCCATGACGAAATCGATGGACCCGAGGATGGAGACCATGTCGCTCATCAGGTAACCCGGCAGCAGTTCCGGCAGGACACCAAGGTTCACAAACGATGGGGCACGAATCTTCAGACGGTAGGGAGTTCCCCCACCCCGACTATGGATGTAGAAGCCCAATTCCCCCTTTGGATTCTCAGCTCCAAAGTAGATTTCACCCGCGGGCGCATTCACACCTTGTGTCACCAGGATGAATTGGTGAATCAACTCTTCCATTCCGGTCAGGACCCGGTCTTTGGAGGGCAATACCACCTTGCCGTCGGCAATATTGATCGGCTCACCTGCGGAGTTATCCGCCCCGCCCGGCAGTCGATCGAGGCATTGACGAATGATCCGGACACTCTGACGCATCTCCTCCATGCGCACGAGATATCGGTCATAGCAATCGCCCACGGTTCCCACCGGGATATCAAACTCGAGTTCCGGATACACCAGGTAGGGACTCGCCCGCCGGACATCATAGTCCACACCACAGGCCCTCAAATTCGGCCCCGTCAACCCGTAGTCGATTGCCATTTCGCGTGAAATCACCCCGACATCCCGTGTTCGATCGACAAAAATACGATTGCGGGTCAGCAACTTCTCGCTTTCGTCAAAATTGACCACGACCTCATCGCAAAACCGGCGGACGGCATCCACCCACCCGCGGGGAAGATCGCGGGAGAGACCACCGATTCTTGTGTAAGACGTGGTGAATCGGGCTCCTGTCAGCGATTCGGCCAGGTTGTAAATTTTCTCACGCTCGGTGAAAGTGTGCAGGAACACGGTCATCGCTCCCACGTCCATGGCGAAGGCTCCCAATCCGAGGAGGTGAGCCGAAATGCGCGCCAGCTCACAACAAATGACGCGGATGTACTGACAGCGCGGCGGAAGCTTCCCGTCGATGCCCATCAATTTTTCCACCGCCAGCGCATAGGCCACGTTGTTCGCCAGCGGAGCCAGGTAATCCAGTCGATCCGTGTACGGAATGAACTGGGTGTAGGTCATGTTCTCCGCCAGTTTCTCATCGCCGCGGTGAAGATACCCGACATCCGGCGTTGCCCGGGTGATGGTTTCTCCGTCCAACTCCAGGACAATGCGGAGCACGCCGTGGGTCGAGGGATGCGAAGGCCCCACGTTGACAATCAACTTGTCGCCTTCGATGTCCCGCAGCTCGTCCACCAACGGCAACTGGCTGGCAGCCCGGGCGGCGGAATCACGAAACTCTATGGTCTGGCTGGCCATGGTGATTTGGGAAATTCAGGTCAATTCAGCAGTTGGATGATCGCGACGCTCAGACGTCAACCGTTCGAGCCCTCCACCGTGCGGGCACGGGGTTCGCGAACAATGGTATCCCTGGCACCTGGGACCGTGACAAAAGGACCTCCCTCCAGGGGTGCCGGGCGGGTAAACGCCACTTCCGGCATTTCGGACGGCCTGCCGGCCAGCGGGAAATCCTTGCGCAGCGGAAAATACGGGTAGCCGTCCCACATGAGGATTCGGCGAAGATCCGGGTGTCCCTGGAAACGAATGCCCATCATGTCAAACACTTCGCGTTCATGCCAATTGGCCGTGCGCCAGACGGTTGAGACGGTGGGCAATTCCGACGATTCCTCAGTGACCGCCGTCCTGATCCGCAGGTGGGCTCCATGGGACAACCCGTAGAGTTCGTACACGACCAACCATCGGGGGTCATCCCCGTACTGATCGACGCTGCTCAGGTCCAGGAGCATGTCAAAACCCAGCTTGTTTTTAGCAAAGGCACAAACCTCAGCAATCCGGGCCGGCGCGTGGACGGTGACCGAAACCTCATCCCGAAAAAGGGGTAGGATTGTCACGAGGTCGCCAAAGGCAACTTGAAGTTGCCCGGCGAGTTCAAGAGGGGTGGACACGTGGTGCTGGTTTTTAGAATGGAGAAGGTCCCGAACCCGTCAGCCCGGAAGCGTTTGAACCTGCGGGGTATCGAGGTCGAACTTCATCCGTCCGTAGTAGGCGGGACCGGCGTCACGCTTCAGGTCCCTGGATATCGGTTCGCGCCCCACTTTGGCCTGCAGCTTCATCAAGGCGTCGAGCAAAGCCTCCGGACGCGGCGGACAACCGGCAACGTAGACGTCCACCGGCAGAATATTGTCCACCCCTTGAAGCACGGCATAACTCCGGTACATGCCTCCGGTGGAGGCACAAGCCCCCATGGCAATCACCCATTTGGGCTCCGCCATTTGCTCATAAATCCGGCGGACAGCCATCGCCATTTTGTAGGTCACCGTGCCCGCAACGATCATGACGTCCGATTGACGGGGCGAAAAACGCATCACCTCTGAGCCAAACCGGGAGATATCAAAGCGACTGGCACCCGCGGCCATCAGCTCGATCGCACAGCAGGCCAACCCCATGGGCATGGGCCAGAGAGAGTTTTTCCGAAACCAGTTGAGAGCGGCGTCCACACGGGTGTGCACCACCTCGCCCTCGATTTTCGAGTTGTAGCCGTAATCGGCCGTGGTGAGCCGGGACGTGGTCGGGCTGTCGGTAACGGTCATAATGAAGCGGAACGGCCTACGACCGTTCTTGGAGGGACTTTGAGATCGGTCGTTCCGGGCTGCAAGTGGCTTTTGTGATTTTTTTCACAAGCCCATCAACCAATCAATACTAACCATTGCCCATGAGCCACTTAGAAGAATACATCCTTCATGGCCCCCGGGGCGCCGGCTTATCCTTGTCCGAGTTGGGCTCGGGAGGTCGCGGGACCCCTCCCCGTCCCCATCCGTTCTTTTCCCGGGCCGCATCCAATTCCGCCAACTTTGTCCGCTGGGCTTCCGTCAGGAGGGGTATCAGCTTTTGGTGCCCCACCTTGATGGCCTCATGAATACGCTGAGTGGTTTCCCGATGGAGCCGCTCCATTTCTGCAGCCCCCTCCTTGACCAGCGGTTCGATCTGACGCTGCTGTTCCTCGGTCAAGGTCAGATCCGTCGTCAGTCGTTGCAGGATTCGTTGACTCATGGGCCCGCTGGGCGGCGGAGGCCGAAAAAACTGGGACTGGCCCGACCGATAGCCAATGGCTCCTCCCGCCACGGCGCCCAGCAAAAAGGTGGCAACCAGGTAGGCGATGACCGCTGAACGGGAGAACGGCTTCATGGAGTCAAGGGCGGAGAGAAGCGAAGGATCAGCGCAGGACGGCGACATTAAACGCCGCATCGGTGGCAGCCAGTTCATCCGAGACGGGTGTGACGTCCGTCCGCCAGGAAATGAACACCGTCAGGAGCGCGGTGGCCCCGGCCAGAGCAACGCCCGCACGGAACATTCCCATCCAGGACTCCCCGATTCCTCCCGACCGCGAAGTGCGCCACGCCCCGAGGACCCGATTCTCTGCGGTCCATGACAGCGGGGATATTGGGCGCCCGGTGTCGGGGCGCCCGGTGTCAGGGCGCCCGGTGTCTTCGGCGAGTGCCGCACCCCGGAGCAAGCGGTCCAACGGATCCGAATGATTGGTTTTGCGATTCATGTCGTGGTTTCCTTTAAAAGTTGTTGGAGATGTCGTTTCATTTTTTGACGAGCTCGAAAAGCCCGGACTTTAACCAGTGCCCGGCTCCAACCGGTCTGCTGGCGGACCTCTTCCACGCTGCGTCCCTCCAGATGAAGCAGCGTGATGGCCAACCGATCGTCCGGATTCAACATGGCCAGCATTTTGTGAACCAATTCCCGGGCTCCGCTGTTCTGGTCGGATGGAAGCTCCCCTTCACCACTGGCCAGATTCTGCACCACCGCCTCTTCCTCCTCCGAAAGATCGGCATAGCGTAACTCCGGGCGAACCCGCTCATGAGCCAGCAAATTGAGACACGTATTTACCGCCACCCTGGCCACCCAATGGGTGAAGGGAGCCGATCCACTATATTGGTCCAATTTGGTAAACACTTTGACAAACACCGATTGAATCAAATCTTCTTCCGCCGTCCGCCGGGGCAAATGAGACCGGACGATCTTCGTCACCAGTGGAGTCAGGTAGGCCAGCAATTCGCGAGCGGAGGCTTCGTCACCACCGCGAACCCGCTCCAGGCAGGCGTCGACATCCAGTTCCAGCGAATCGGTCTCGTCCGTTACCCCATCGTTGGCTAGTGACTGTCGAATGCCGTGATGGTTACAGAAACAGAGTCGCCTGGCCAGATGGGAACGATTCCGCGCGGCTCGGTTTGACTCTGGCAGTCCAACCATCACCCTACCGAAATACTCATGGCGCTGCTCGAACTGACCGACCTGCGCAAATCGTTCACCTCGCCTGATGGAACGAGGCAACTCGTCATTCAAATTCCACAGTTCTCCCTGGATGCGAAGGAAATGGTGGCGTTGTACGGCCCCAGCGGCACCGGAAAGACGACCTTTTTGCACCTGATTGCCGGAATTCTGGCCGCCGATTCAGGACACATCGCCGTCGCCGGGAAGTCGATGATGGGCGCGTCCGAAGCCGACCGCGACCGAAACCGGGCCGCACACATCGGATACATCTTTCAGACGTTCAACCTGTTGCAAGGCTTCACTGCCCGGGAAAATGTTCGATTGGGCATGGCGTTTGGGGGTTCCGTGGATAATGCCCGGGCCGACGACCTCCTGCGACGGGTCGGCTTGGGTCATCGCCTGGACTATTTTCCCCGGCAGCTTTCCACCGGGCAGCAGCAACGGGTGGCGGTCGCGCGAGCCCTCGCCAACCGGCCTCAACTGGTCCTTGCCGACGAACCGACCGGCAATCTGGATACCGTCAACAGCCGCGAAGTCCTGGAGCTCATCCGGAACGCCTGCACCGAAACGGGTGCCGCCCTCCTTCTGGTGAGCCATGACCCCGGCATTCTCGGGTCCTTCAAACGTTCTGAATCGCTGGCCGATTTGAACCACGCTTCCCAACTGCGATCGGATCCCCCCGAATGATCCTTCCATTGCTCATTCGGAGGAGTCTCCGGCAACACGCCCTATCGACCTCCGTCACCGCCCTGACAGTCGCACTGGCCGTGGGGTTGCTGATGTCGGTCTGGATGGTCAAAAAACAATCGCATGACACCTTCACCGGTCAGGCTGGCGGTTGGGATGCGGTCCTGGGAGCCCGTGGCTCCAAACTTCAGTTGGTGCTCAACGCGATTTTTCACCTCGAAGCCTCCCCTGGAAATGTGAGTTGGGACGATTATCTCACCCTCCAGTCCAATCGGGCCGTTTCCACCGCCCTCCCCCTGGCCATTGGCGACAATTATCGCGGGTTTCGATTGGTCGGCACTTTGACCAACCTTCCTTCAGTCGCCGAGTTTGGACGATCCCGGCATCTCGAGTTGGAGACCGGCGGCCGCTGGTTTGAGGACGGTTACCGGGAAGCGGTGGTGGGAAGTTTTGCCGCCCGAAAATTGGGATTGAAACCCGGGGACGAATTTCATCCGTATCATGGTCTCAATTTCGATGCCCGGAATGAGCATACTGAAAAATATCTGGTTGTCGGAATCGCCCGTCCCTCCAACACGCCCATGGACCGGGTGATTTGGATACCTCTGGCCGGATTGCAAAACATGTCAGGACACGACCCTTCCACGGTCAGTGACATCAGCGCCGTCCTGGTCAAGCTCCGGTCTCCCATCGCCGGACAACAATTGGACGTTCTGTACAATCGACAAGGCAATCGCCTCACCTTCGCCTGGCCCATTGCTCGTGAGGTGGCTTATCTTTTCGATCGGTTCGGTTGGGTCGACCGGATCCTGACCCTCATTGCCTGGCTCGTGGCGTTGGTTGCCGCCGGCTCCATCCTCGCCAGTATTTACAACTCCATGAGTGCCCGACGGAGGGAACTGGCAATACTTCGAGCCCTCGGGGCCCGGCGCTCCACCGTTTTCTCCGCCATTGTTGCCGAGGCCGCTGCGGTGGCGCTGATCGGGCTTCTGCCGGGCTACGCCTTCTACTTTGGCATTATCGGGACCGCGTCCGCCATCATCCGCGCCCAGACGGGAGTCGTTCTCGATCCGCTGGCACTGGATCCCGTCCTGCTTTGGGCGCCGGCTGCCCTGGTGGGCCTCAGTGGCCTTGCGGGGGTGGTACCGGCGGTCAAGGCCTACCAGGTGGATGTTTCCGGCGGCCTCGCCCCTGAATCGTAACGGCCCTCCCTCCTCCACGCATGCTGTTCAATAGTTGGAGTTTCGCCGTATTCCTTCCCATCGTCTTTGGGCTTCATTATGCCCGCCGTCATGCGGTCTGGCAGGCCGGCGTCCTCATTCTCGCCAGCCTCGTCTTTTATGCCTGGGGGCGGGATGCCCAGAGAT
>CAIPFS010000355.1 GCA_903864375.1 uncultured Verrucomicrobiota bacterium | reverse complement strand
CCCATCCACGATGCGACGCGCCCCAACTGGCTGGCCAGCCAACCGCCGATCTCAGGTGCGACGGCGGCCACCCAGCCCCCGGCGGATTTCAGGGCCCGAGGATCGAGGGCCTTCATCCACCAGGTGGATTCGGTGGTTGATGTGGGTAGATTGGCGAGGAGGTTGGTCACACTCAAGGTCACTTCCGGAGTGAGATTGGTATCGCCGTTGGGCAGCTCCACGGAGATATTGGTTCCTTCCCCGATGTGAACCAGATTGGTCGGTAGAAAGTTTTTCAGGCCCAGTTTTTCCTGCCAATCCGGGGGCAAGATTCGTTGGAGGCTTGGGGGCGGATGATTGAGCGAATTGTCGACCCGCACTTGGAGGGTATGGAGATATCCCGGAATGCGGTTGACGAGTTTTCCGAATTCGCCGATGGCGGGCGGAACAACGATAACAATCAAGGCGACCAACAGGCTGGTGGCCAGGGCAAACACCAAGATGACGCCTCGCGCCCGGGATATGCCTCTCTTCGACAGCCATTCCACGACCGGATCGAGCAGATAGGCGGCGATTCCGGCAATTGCCAGTGGCCAGAGTACCGGGGCGAGGAGTAGCAGCAGATAGCGGAGACCCATCACGGCAGTACCGAGGATCGCCAGGGTCAACGCGATGGAGAGACCGGTCAGGGCAAACCAAATTGTCCGGGCCTGGGGTTGGGTGGGGGGAGGGACGTTCACGATTCAAGCCTGGCCAAGTCGTCGGGATTTCTCTGCCGAGGCCCGCACGGCTGACATCAGGGCGGCCCGAATTCCCGCCCGTTCGAGTTCATGGATTCCTTCGATGGTGGTGCCTCCCGGTGAGCAGACAGCATCCTTGAGGGCACCGGGATGCTGTCCGGTGGTCAACACCATCTGGGCCGCTCCGAGCAGGGTTTGAGCGGCCAATCGTTGGGCAAGAGCCCGGGGCAGGCCTGCGGCGACGCCACCGTCCGCCAGGGCTTCGATCATCACAAAGGCATACGCTGGACCGCTTCCACTCAGACCGGTCACGGCATCGAGAAGGGTTTCGGGAACCTGAAGGGCGAGGCCGACGCTGCTCAGCAATTGCTGGGTGGTGGCGGCGTCGGATTCAGTGGCTCCCGATCCCAGGGCATAGGCGCTGGCCCCCTGGCCGACCACCGCGGGGGTATTGGGCATCACCCGAACCACACGCACACCGGGAGCCTGACTTTGAAGACGTTCCAGAGTGATGCCACCGGCGACCGAAATGAGCAGGTGCCGGTCGATGGCCCATTCGGAGCGAAGGGTGCCGAGGACGCCTGCCACCTGCGCCGGTTTGACCGCGAGAAAGACAATATCGGCAAATTGAAGGACCTCGGCATTGGAATCGGTGGCCCGGGCTCCGGTGGCCTCGAAAAAAGCCGTCCGTGTTGAGGATTGGGTCCCGCTGGCGATCAAGCGGTTGGAGGTGACCAAGCCGGACTGGAGAAATCCGCGGGCCAGCGCGGTGGCCATTTTCCCGGCCCCCAAAAATCCAATGGTTGTCGTCGCCGTCACGTCCAAATCCTGAACCAGGACGGCTTCCAGTGCGAATCCTAAAACAGGTCCCGACCGCCACTGGCACCGTGACCGTTCTGGGCTACGTTCCGAGCAGGTCGGTGTGGGTGAAAGGTTTCGCCCCGATACGCCACCCATTGATGACGATGCAACTTGTTGAGCCATTTCCCACCCCCGTCCAGGAGCCGGCACATTTGCGGTTGGCCCGCTGGCGACGCGAGGTGCCACTGTATCGAGAGTTGTACCAGACGATCCCGGGACGTGCGGACCTTGGGGCCAGGGATTGGCTCCGGCTTCCATTTGTCACGCGTCGCGAGATGGGGTTGAACTTTCCCCACAATTTTCTCCGCGATGGAGTCGAGTTGTCGACGTTGCTGGATCGGGCTGAGGTTGAACTGGAGCACACCTCCGGGACTTCGGGAGAGCGGCAACCGCTGCTCCTGGGAGTCGGATGGTGGGGCGAGCAGGAGAGTCGTGCTCTCCGCCTGAACTCATTCGTTTGGAGGGAGTTGGAGCAGCATCCGACGGCGCGGAGGGCGGTATTGGCGTCACCCTCCTGTGGTGGAGGGCTGTGCAACCAGGGTCAGACAACCGCCCGGGAGAGAACCGAGGAGTTGGTCCTTCTTCTTTCGACATCGAGACAACCGTGGCTGTGGAGCGACTCGGAATGGGATCGGATTGTGAGGGAGATACTGGCCTGGGAGCCGCTCTTTTTGGACGCGGACCCGGTTTATGCCACGGCGCTTGCCCGTCACTGTCTTCGACGGGGTGTGCGGTTTCCGTCCCTTCGATTTGTTCTGTCCAGCTACGAGTTCGTGAGTGCTTTCCATCGGGCTGCCATCACCCGCGCTCTGGACGTACCCGTATTTAATCTCTACGGGGCGACTGAAACCGGGCACCTGTTGATGGAGGACGAGAGCGGTATCCTGAGGGCGAGCACTGAAACCGCCTGGTTGGAGATTGTTCAACCCGACGCGAAAGGGGTGGGTGAATTGGTGGTGACCACCATGACCAATGAGTACATGCCCCTGATTCGTTACCGGATTGGAGATCTGGCCCTCAGGACCCGCTTGAATTCCGACATGGCTTGGGAACTTCACGGAAGAGTGAGGGATGCCCTGCGTCGCGACGATGGCACCTGGCTGACCACCCGGCAGGTCGATGAGTGCCTCCGTCCGGTGACCGGAATCCTTCATTATCAATGTGTCCAGGACGCCGCCGGAAACGTGAGGATTCGGTACATTCCGGATGACGTTTCGCCCGAATCGCAAGAGTTGTCAGAGGCGGTCGACCAGTTGCATTGTCTTCTCGGACGTTCCTCACGGGTGTCGGCTCGTCCCGCCGGAATGCTTTTGGGCGAGCCGTCGGGGAAATTCCGGCTCACGCGCAGAACACTGGAATAGCGGACGCCATCGCGGAGCGATTTTCCACCCCGCCATCGATGGCCACTCCTGCCTATGTGGAATGGCACGCCCGCAGTGCCTTCAGCTTTCTCCGGGGAGCCTCATTGCCTGAGGCCTTGGTCGCGGAAGCAGGTTCCCTGGGGCATGGATCGATCGCCATTCTGGACCGGATGGGAGTTTACGGTGCCCCTCGTTTGACCTCCGCGGCAGCCGAATCCGGTCTCCGGGCTCGTCACGGAGCTGAGCTCCTCCTCGAAGATGGTTCCGTCCTGCCGGTGATTGTTGAAAACCGGAGTGGGTATCAAAATCTGTGTCAACTGCTCACCCGGGCGGCCTTGAGGGCACCCAAGGGAGAGGGCCGGATTCAATGGAGTGAACTCCCCGAATTTGCCGACGGTTTGATTGCATTGACCGGGGATGCGGAAGGCCCGCTTCAACAGTCGCTTCAGGGTACCCTGGGCCGATTGAATCCCGGTCCGTCTCGTTCTCCCCAAGAGGTGGTTTCCCACTTGAAAGCCGCGTTTGGGGCTGGGCGAGTCTATGTCGAAATCCAGCGTCATTGGGACCGGGATCAGGACGCCACCAATCTGGCTTTGGTGGAGTTATCCCAGTCCAGCCGGCTGCCGCTGCTCGCCACCAACGGTGTCCTTTACGCCCGACCTGAGGGACGAAAGCTTCTCGACATTTTTACCTGCCTGCGGAGCCAGGTTTCGGTCGATACCGCCGGACGCCGACTGAGTCACAACGCTGAGCGGTATTTGAAAACGCCGGAGATCATGTCCGAGCTCTTTCGCGATCTTCCAGAAGCAATTGCGCAGACGCTCCGTCTCGATGAACGGGTCGAATTTCGACTGGCGGATTTGGGTTATGAATTCCCGCGCTATCCGGTGGAGCCAGGGCAGACCATGCCCGGCCTTCTTCGGGCATGGGCGGAGGAGGGTGCCCGAGGCCGATACAATGGGAAGATTCCCGCCAAGGTCCGCCTGTTACTGGAGAAGGAGTTGGCCCTGATTGAAAAGCTGGGATTTTCCGGTTACTTCCTGCTGGTCGCCGATTTGGTTCGCTATTGCCGATCGAAGGATATTCTGGCTCAGGGGAGGGGGAGCGCTGCCAACAGCGCCGTTTGCTATTGTTTGGGGATCACAGCGGTCGATCCCGTTCGCTTCAATGTGCTCTTTGAGCGGTTTTTGACCGAGAACCGGAAAGGCTGGCCGGACATCGACATCGATCTCCCGAGTGGTGATCAACGGGAACAGGTGATTCAGGAGGTTTACCGGCGGCATGGCCCCCATGGGGCTGCGATGACGGGAACGTTCATCACCTACCGGGGACGCAGTGCCGCCCGGGAATTGGGAAAGGTGCTCGGATTTCCGGGGGATGTTCTGGACCGTTTTTCCAGCCTGTTTGCCAGTGGAGATTTTCCCCACACCATGGCCTTGCAGGAGCAATTGGAACGTGCCGGACTGCCGATCTCCCATCCCCGAAGTGCGACGTTCGCGACGCTTTACCAGCAGATGGCCCGGCTTCCCCGGCATTTGGGTCAGCATTCGGGAGGGATGATCATTTGTCAGGACCAGCTCCACCGTTTCATTCCTCTGGAGAATGCCTCCATGCCCGGGAGGGTTGTGGCTCAATGGGACAAGGATGACTGCGAAGATATGGGCATCATCAAGGTGGATTTGCTCGGCCTGGGGATGATGGCTGCCCTCAAGGAGACCGTCACCCTCTGTTCCCGGCGGGGACATCCTGTCGACCTGTCCCAGCTCCCGGAGAACGATTCGGCGACGTTCGAGCTGTTGCAGAAGGCCGATACGGTCGGGGTATTTCAGGTGGAAAGCCGGGCTCAAATGGCCACCTTGCCCCGGATGAAGCCCACGTGCTTTTACGATCTGGTGATTGAAGTGGCCATCATCCGCCCCGGCCCCATTCAGGGAGATCTGGCCCACCCCTATCTGCGGAGAAGGTCGGGCACCGAGGCGGTCATCTACCCGGCGCCGGCGTTGATTCCGGTGCTCGAGCGAACGCTTGGTGTCCCGCTGTTTCAGGAGCAAATGCTCCAGATGGCGATGGTCATGGCGGATTTCTCTGGGGAAGAGGCCGAGGAATTGCGGAAGGCGATGAGCTTTCACCGGTCCGACGAACGGATGCAGCGGGCACAGGTGAAGCTGCGGGCGGCATTGGACAGGAAAGGCGTTTCGGCAGAGGTATCGGAATCGATCGTCAAATCCGTGGGTTCGTTTGCGCTCTATGGATTTCCCGAATCCCATGCGATCAGCTTTGCCCACCTGGCCTATGCCAGTGCTTATCTCAAAGCGCACCACCCGGCCGAGTTTTACTGTGCCCTGCTCAACAATCAGCCCATGGGATGTTATTCCCCGGCCACGCTGGTGCAGGATGCCCGGCGGCGTGGTCTCAAGGTCCGCCCGGTGTGTGTGGCGCATTCGGATTGGGACTGCATCTTGGAGCCGGATTCAGGTATTCGTCTGGGCCTTCGGCAGGTCCAAGGACTCGACCGACGGCATGCTCAGGTACTCATCGAGCAACGGGGAATGTGCCCGTTCCGGTCTCTGGACGATTTGCGCGCCCGGGTTCCGTTCACGACCGCGGAATGGACGACTCTGGGCGAAATTGGCGCCCTGAAAACAGTATCCCCTCATCGAAGGGCCGCCCTCTGGTCGGTCGCACAACCTCGGAGGGAAGGGGAGCTCTGGCAGCCCGCCGAAGGTCCCGTTGAATCGGGGCCCTTGAATCGCATGACCCCCACAGAACGGTTGCAGGCCGACTACTCCGGGCTTCGCCTGACGACCGGTGACCATCCCATGGCCCTCGTCCGTTCCAAATTGACCGATATCTGGACCGCGGACGATCTGACCGGGGTCCGGGATGGCACGCGAGTCCGGGTGGCTGGACAGGTCATCTGCCGTCAGCGTCCCGGAACAGCCAAGGGCGTCTGCTTCATCAGCCTGGAGGACGAAACCGCGGGCAGGTGGTTCTGGATCTCACCCAGCGCCTCTCGGAGGTCCTGATGG
>CAIPFS010000354.1 GCA_903864375.1 uncultured Verrucomicrobiota bacterium | reverse complement strand
CTGGCTGAACTCGCGAAAAAGGAGTTGCTTCCGGTCCTCAGGAATCCCCATGCCGGTATCCGCCACTGTCAGGTGAAGGAGGGCGGGACCGGCCATCCGGACCGTCAACTGCACCGCACCCACGGGGTGAACTTAAGGGCATTTTCCAATAATTGCCGGATGATTTGTCGAACCCGGGTGGGATCGCTGGACCAGTCTTTCGGCACCAGCGGATCATACTCCAGCTGGAGCATCAGCCCTTTTTTCTCAGCCGCAGGCAATTGCTCGGCAATGGATTCCTCACACAGGAGATGGAGGTCGAACGGGATGAAGGTGAGTGAAACGGGATCCCTCACCGTTTGGTTGAACTCCAATATCCGGTTGACGACTTCCATCATGGCCTGACCGCTTTGATCAATGAAGTTGACGTAGTCCCGCTGCTCGTCGTCGAGGCGTGTGCTCTTCAACAGGTCGGTAAATCCGAGAAATCCGTTCATCGGAGTTCTTAACTCGTGGCTCACGGTGGCCATGAACTCACTCTTGGTGCGGCTTGCTGCCGAGGCCTGGACGGCCAGTCGTTCAGCGTCCAGTGCCAGTTGTTCGAATTGAGCGGCCTTTCGTCGCAGCAGTCGGGTCTGATCGGAGACCAGGCGCTCCAGGTAGCGTTTTTGTTCGGTGAGTTGTCGGCGGGCTTGAAAGGCCACACCTCCAAAGACCGTCAGGGACAGGATCACGAGAGAAACGGAGGGTGGAAACCATGCCTGCTCCTGAATGGGAATCCCGGTCACGGTGAAGGCAATGTCCCTGGGTTGGTCCTCCCAATTCCCTGCCTCGTCCTGACTCCGAACTTCCAGATGATGCTGGCCTGTTCCCAACCGCTCAACGGGAATTCCGTCCACCGGAAGCGGCGCGGCCTGACTCCATTCCCCCGAATCCAACCTCCACGAAAAGCGCGCCCGATGTGGAACACTGGAGGGTACCATCCACTGCACCATGCCGACGTTGACCCTCAGCATCCCATCCTTTCGAACGTTGTGTTCAAAATCCCGCACCACGGTCATCGGGCGATGCTTGTCCGGTTGGTAATGAACCGTACCGAGGGGAGTGGCCAACCACAGTTCGCCGTCGTTCCCCGCCACAACCCCATGGACCTCCACTCCCGGGGGCGGTGTAACAAAGTCCGGATTAAGGACCTGATCCGGTCGGATGCGGGCGATGCCCTCGCGAAAAGCCAGATGGAGGGGGGCCCCCTCGGGCTGTCGCTGGTAGGGTGTCGGTGATTCCTCCATCCACTCATTCAGATCAGCTGTATACGATTGCCAGGCGTTCGTGGAAATAAACCCATAGCCACTTTTTCCGCCACCCCGGCCATCAAAGGCAAAACCCACCAGGTCGGGATGGGGTAACAAGAGACTCACCGTGCCGTGGAAGCGCGGATCCAATACCGGAGCTTTGTAGTCCGGTCTCCATCGATAGACCGCGGAATTCCCCGTCAACCAGACCGTGCCACCGGGATCGGCCGATACCCAGGGCGGGTCGGCCCAGATGCCGGTGGACAGGGAAAAGACCTGATGCGTATCTCCGGCCAAATGGACGAGTTTAAATTCTTGGTTCTCCTGGTGGCGGGCGAGTCCCAGGACACCTTCCTGTGAGTCAGCGGTCAACGTCAGGAGTTGGTCAGGACCGAGGAAGGAAAGATCCACCTTCTTCCATTTCTCCTGATAGTATATGGCGACCGCGAATCGTCCATCAGGACCCGGGCCTGCAAACCAAGAGCGCCCTTGGGCATCCTTTTGGAAGGTGGAGATGTGGGAGATCCCAGTCGTTTCCGGGCCCACCACGACCTTCGGCTGACTCGAATGGCGTAGTTGTCCCGCTTCGTTCCAGGCCCAGACCATTCCCTCGGCATCGCGACGGAGCGAGGGACCGAAGCCTTCCCAATGTTGAAGCATATTGCCTTCGATGATTTGGGAACCCTTTGAATCCGTGCACCAGAAACGATTCTTTCCATCCACCAACCGCGGAAGTCCGATGGAATGGTTCAGTTTCCATGCCCCACCCGCGGGCACCCATCGGGTCAGCGTTCGT
>CAIPFS010000353.1 GCA_903864375.1 uncultured Verrucomicrobiota bacterium | reverse complement strand
AGCCAGGTGGTTCTGAGCCTGCAACTGCCCTTCGCTGTGATCCCCCTGATTCATTTTACCAGTAGCCGGAAAAAAATGGGTGTCTTCGCCAGCCCCCCCTGGTTGATGGGGTTGGCCTGGCTGGTGGCCGGTTTGATTGTCGTTCTCAATCTCAAGCTGCTGTGGGATGTCCTTCAGGGTCTGATATCGAAAGGACCGTGAGGGTTGGAGTGAGTGGCTGGCTGGCGATTTGAGGTAATCGTGGGATGCGGACTTTGATTGCCCCTCCCTCTGAAGGTACACTGAAGCCGTGAAGTTGACCCACGGTGCCCATCTGGCCTACTGCACCAATGTCCATCGCGGACGCGACTGGCAGGAAACCCTCCAGAGCCTCTCCACCCATGTTCTCGAGGTTCGGCGTCGGGTATGCCCGAATCGACCGTTTGCCATTGGCTTGAGATTGAGCGATACCGCCTCCCGGGAGCTGGCCGTGCCTGAAACCCTGCGAAGGTTTCAGACGTGGTTGAGTGAAAACCAGTGCTATGTCTTTACCATCAACGGGTTCCCGTTTGGTAATTTTCATGGATCACGGGTGAAGGAGCAGGTGGCGCAGCCCGATTGGTCGCATTCCGAACGGTTGGCCTACACCGTGCGCCTTTTTGATATCCTGGCGGAACTGCTTCCGGAAGGGGTGGAGGGAAGCGTCAGCACCGTCCCCGTCAGCTTCAAGCAATTCAATCTGGACCCGGCCCGGATGCAGTTGGCCCGCCAGCGCTTGTGGACCTGCGTCGAGCATCTCGATGACATCCGGAACCGGACCGGGATTGAACTCCATCTGGGACTCGAGCCGGAACCGTTCGGGACCGTGGAAAACACAGATGAATTTCTTGAATTGTTCCACCAGTTGCGGAACGAGCGCGGGGGGGATGAACGGCTTCAGCGCCACCTGGGAATCAACTACGACACCTGCCACTTTGCCCTGCAGTACGAGGCTCCGGATTCCAGCCTCGCGCGCCTGGTGGAAAACGGGGTTCGGGTGAGCAAGCTCCACTTGAGCAATGCGCTCCGTGTCCGGCCAACGGAGGCAGTTCGCAAGGCGCTCGTTGCCTTTGAAGACGGCGTCTATTTTCACCAGGTGATTGAGCGCCGAAGTGACGGAACCCTGGTCCGCTATCCGGATCTCGATCAGGCCTTGCTGGCGGCGTCAGCGGGAAGCGTCAGCGAGTCGGCGGAATGGCGGGTGCACTTTCATATCCCGCTCCACGCGCCGGAGGGCACCGACTGGGGAACCACGGCTGAGCAGTTGCGCGGGACCCTGGCTTTTCTGGGAGATCATCCCCAGTTGTGCCGGCACCTGGAGATGGAAACCTACACCTGGGAGGTCCTTCCCGACGGATGGAGGGATCATTCTGTCGAGGAGATGCTCGCAAAGGAATACCGATGGACCCTGGAACGGCTTTCCTCGGTTGGATTCCAGCCGGCTTGAACCCGCCATCCGGACTTATCTTCGAAAGGCAAGTGACAAGCAGGAAGACTTTTGTTGCCAAATGGTGACGGGATGGATTACCGTACCGAAGGGTCAGGGTACCTCATCAAAACCGGTCATCGAATGTTTTACTCTGCCCTCCACCGCCACCGTGCCCAGCCCCGAGACACCCCAACGACGTTCGCGCATCAGCGCCGGTCTGCTGATGTTTCGGCGGAATCGTGGGCGTATTGAAGTGTTCATCGCCCGTCCGGGTGGCCCCTGGTTCCCTCATCGGGAACGCGATGTCTGGACCATCCCCAAGGGGGAGGTCGAGCCTGGCGAAGAAAAACTGGCAGCGGCCATTCGGGAGTTCAATGAAGAGGTGGGACTGGCTTCGGTTCCCCCCTATATGGAGCTGGGTTGGATTCGGCAAAAAGGTGGCAAGACCATCTTTGCCTGGGCCTTTGAAGGCGATGTCGACGAGAGCATTCCCATCCGGAGCAACCATGTGGAGATTGAATGGCCTCCCGGCTCGGGTCGCAAGCGGCGGTGGCCGGAGATTGTCCAGGCCCGCTTTTACGGCCTGACGGAGGCTAGGGACCTCCTGAAAATAGCCCAGCATCCCTTGCTGGATCGATTGCAGGAGTGCCTGCGACTCAATTCCAAGAAGGAACAAGCCGGATTGATTTCGGTTCCGGCGACGTCTGTGGATTCCTACGGAGTGTCGGCCCTCGTCGGGAAAAACTGAAGTCTCTGGACTTGGTACCATCCCATGGGCCGGGGTGGATTTCAGCAACGACAGCCTGCGTCGGCGGACCAGACTTTAGCTTCCGGGTACATCAACGGAACCGATGGCTTCAGGTTTGGGAATGACCGGGCAGCGGACGCCCCTTTCGACATGCATCGCTGCAGTAGCGAACCTGATCCCAGTCGCGAGCCCATTTTTTTCGCCAGGAAAAGGGCCGGCCACAATGGCAGCAGTGCTTGACCGGCAGGTGCTGTTTTTGAACACCGCGCATGTTAAAACCCTGGCAATTGCCTCTCCTGATCCTCACCGGTTCCAAGCCGTTTGCAGATCCTGGCCCAGTAAGGAAAGAAGCCAGCCCTGGCAAATGGGAAAAGTTCGGCATCCCACTGCCGTTGCACCGGGGTCCATCGGATTCCCCGTGCGGAAAGGGTCTCGCGAACCTCCGACACCGCATCGCTCCCGGGCCCGACAAAGGGCGCATAGCCCACAACTTCCTGCAATTGATGTTCCAGGGCCCAATTTCCAAGCGACTCTGCCAGGGCTCCCGAGGCTAAAACATCCACGGGGCATCTGAAATGCCGCGCGGCCCGATCACCGCCATCGCATAGAACCCGTGACAGGTGAATCCGGCGCTGCCGTCCCAGACTGGAGAACGGCCCGGAGGTCATGGTGGAACCGACGGCAATGGCACAGGGCTGCCAGTCGCGAAAGGCCCCGATCTCGAGGGTGGCGTCGTCCTCATGCAACCAGAAGCCGAAGCGTCCAGGCGGGCTGGCGGGTGACGTGGAATATTTCGGCAGGGAATGGATCTCAACCGACGCGGTGTCCTCGACCCGTGCCGGTTCAACGACATCATCCTCCAGTCGCTCCAGACCGGTGTCATCTGCAAGCCATCCGGGATCACAGTACCGTTCCAGGTTCGACCGCCGCGGAAGATAGGTTTTGCCCGGGGTTTGGAGTCCGGCCACCCAGCGCCAACCCAGGGTGTTGCTGGCAGGATCAGCGTCCAGAAGATGGCGGTGGAAGAAATCGGCACCGAGTTCCCACGGCAGCCTCTCGACATGAATCCAATACCCGGCCCACCACATCCGGGCATGATTGTGGAGGTACCCGGTTTCAATCAGCTCCCGTGTAAAACGGTCGAGGATGGCAACGCCGCTGGTCCCGCGGCAGACGGCTTCGACCCGTTCCAGGAGCGGCCCCGGAGCTGTGGTCGTCCAGGTGGCAATTTTCCGCACGTAATCGCGCCAGACCTGCGGACGGAATTCGAGCCACCCTTTCCAATACGTCCGCCAATGCACTTCCTGAAGAAACTTCTCCGCAGCTTGAAACCGATGCCTACTGAGGACCTCGGCCACCACTTCCTCCTCTAAAATCAACCGATGCCGGAGGGCGGGTGACAATCGCGAGACCCCATCGTGCCCGGGAGCCACCCGATTTCGATGGGCAGCGTAGCGGGCCGCCCCTGGCAGGAATGTCCGGAGTCGGTTTTCCGCTGTGGCGCGAGAATTTGGAAATGGCGGGAATTGGGCCTCGCCCGGGTCGTTCACGGTTGCTGCCCCTGTCGAAAACCTTTCCCGATGGGGCAGCTCAGGCTACACCCGATCCCGCGAGCCGCAAATTCGGTGGGCTTTCCAAGGCCGAAGAGAACCATGAAATCGCAGTCGAGGGTCTCAGTGAACCCGTGAGAGCGCTTTCAGTGCCGCGCTCCGTCACGCAGGAGCGCAGACATTCTTGTCTGCCGGGCCGCCGACATTCCTGTCGGCTGCGCCGGGCCACGTCCCGAAGCATTCCCATTCGCAGGCCTGGTCGGGAATCACTCGTGGGACCAGAAATCGACGACGAAGACGTCGCCCAGATACGGCCCGACGAGTTCCCCAAATTTCTTGTGGTCCGGATGCACCAGGTAGGCGTCGCGGTCCGCATCGGAATTAAACGTCAGGATCCAGGCATGGGTGAAGCCCTTGTCATGCTTCTCCGGACTGCTGTTGGTGCCCCACACCAGCTTTTGAACCTGGGGGATTTTGGTCTTCAAGGCATGGAAGGCTTCCTCCACCTTGCGAATGTCGTCCTTGGTTGCGGTTTCCTTGAACTTGAATGAAACCACGTGAAGAAGTTTCCCTTTGCGATGGGTCGCGGCAAAGGCCGTGAGGGGAAGGGCGGTGAGGAGCAGGAGTCCGAGGCAGAAAATGGTTTTCATGGGCTGAAAGAGACCCCGGACGGTAGTGGTCCTTCCCGGGCACTGGCAAGCCGGGCACGCAGGTTTTGGGTGATTCAACTGGCTTGCGCCAAAGCCTTCAGAGGATATTTCCTGCCGTGAGTCCCCTGCTCATCCTTGGCTGTATCGGCCTCTATTTTGTCGCCCTCCTGGGTGTGGCCGCATGGACGGGCAGGAGGCCGACAACGGACGGATACTTCCGTGGCAATCAGCGCGCCCCATGGTTCCTCATCGCGTTTGGTTTGATTGGCGATTCGCTGTCGGGCGTGACCTTCATTTCAGTGCCAGGGCAGGTGGGTGTCCAAAGCTTTTCCTACCTTCAGGTCATCCTGGGCAATGCGATGGGCTACTGGTTGATCGCCCGTTGCATCCTGCCGCAATTTTATCGGCTCAATCTCACCAGTATCTACGGCTTTCTGGGCAACGGACTCGGTGTGGAAGCGCAACGAACGGGCGCAGCCTTTTTTCTGGTCTCCCGTCTGTTGGGCTCTGCCGCCCGACTGTATCTCGCGATTCGCGTTTTTCAGGCCCACGTCTTCGATCCACTGGGCATCCCGTTTGTGGTCAGCGTCTTCGGGGTCATCCTATTGATCCTGGCCTATACCTTGAAAGGAGGGATCAAGACACTGATTTGGACCGATGCCTTCCAAAGCAGCTTCCTGCTCCTCGCGGTGGTGCTGTCGATCGCCGCCATTGGACACCAATTGGACCTGGGACCGATCGGACTCCTGGACTCCATCCGTAAGAGTCCGTCGTTCCATGTCTTCAATACCGACTGGCGCGCACCCGATTTCGTCCTCAAGCAACTGCTGAGCGGCGCCGCTCTGGCGGTGGTCATGAATGGATTGGACCAGAACAACATGCAAAAGAATCTGAGTTGCCGCTCCCTTCCCGATGCCCAGCGCAACCTTCAGTCGTTTTCCATCGTCATGGTGGCGGTGAACGCCGCCTTTCTCGGCCTTGGCGCCCTGCTTTTCCACTACCTGTCGGTCCGTCACGTCACGCTTTCCAATGGTTCCTCCGACAATGTCTTTCCGGAATTGGCCCTTCATCATTTGGGACCGTTTGCGGCTCTGGTTTTTGTCATCGGACTTTCGGCCGCCACCTTCAACAGTGCCGACTCGGTCCTGACCACCCTCACCACCAGCTTTTGCGTGGATTTCCTCGGGTTCTCAACGGATGCCCCGTCCATCACCCGCAGGCAATTGAAACTGCGGCCGATGATCCACGTGACGTTTGCCGGACTCCTGCTGCTGGCGATCCTTGGATTTCAACAGTTTCCCCGGAAGTCCACCATCCAGTTGGTCCTGGAAATGGCCACTTTCACCTACGGCCCCCTCCTGGGACTGTTTCTCCTGGCCTTTTTCACGCGCATCCGGCTGGGGGGCCCGCTGGTCCCGCTCATCTGCGTGGCTGCACCGGCTCTGAGTTGGTGGGTGCAGTCGCAGTCCGCCCGTTGGCTGGGTGGCTATCGGATGGGATTCGAAGT
>CAIPFS010000352.1 GCA_903864375.1 uncultured Verrucomicrobiota bacterium | reverse complement strand
TGGCAGTGCCGGGGCACCAACGAAGGAACCCTGGCGGACGGGGCGGCTCTCTGGGGGGAAACCCTGGGCAAGGCCGGTTATGCCACCTTCATGGCCGGCAAATGGCATCTCTCGGAGGAGTCGCTCCGGCGAAGCTTCCAATCTTTTGGACCGCTAACCGGTGGATTCCTGCCGTCCACACCGGAAACAGGTGCCGCCTATCATCGACCCGGGCCTGGCAACAACTGGACGCCGGACGATCCCCGCTGGAAGGGGCATTGGTTGGAAACCAATGGGTTGGTCGCTCACAGCAGCGAGCGCATTGCGGATTCAGCCATCGCCTACCTCAAAGAGGAGTCCGTCGGGCGCACCAAGCCCTTTTTCATGTATGTGGCCTTTAATGCGCCCCATGATCCCCGCCAGGCACCGACAGAGTACCTTCGACTTTACCCGACCAACCACTTGCGCGGGCCGGTGAACTTCCTTTCACGGCATTACTTCCCCATCGATACCTGGGACTTGCGGGATGAAATTCTAGCCCCGTATCCCCGGACGCCCGATGCCATCCTGACCCACCTTCAGGAGTACTATGCGATCATCACCCATCTTGACGCGCAGATCGGGCGCATTCTGGATGCGCTGGAGGCGAGCGGGAAGGCCAGCCAGACGGTGGTGATTTTCACCTCCGACCAGGGGCTGGCGGTGGGACAGCACGGGCTGATGGGGAAGCAAAACCTTTACGATCATTCCCTGCGGGTCCCCTTCCTCATGGCCGGTCCAGGCATCCCCGTCAACAAGCGGATCGACAGCCTGATCTACCTCCAAAGCCTTTACGCCACCACCTGTGAACTCGCCGGTGTTCCAGTCCCGGCATCGGTCCAGTTTCCCAGTCTGGTTCCCCTCCTGACGGGTGACAAGCAGGTCCTTCATCCGGTGATCTATGCTGCGTATCTGGACGTGCAGCGATCGGTCCAGAATGCCGATTGGAAACTGATCCGGACCCCGAAATTCAATCAGGTCCAATTGTTCCATCTGCGGGAGGACCCGTGGGAAATCCATAATCTGGCAGGGGAGCCCGAACAGGCCGAGCAATTGGCTGACCTGGACGTCGAGCTCCGGCATTGGATGGTTCAGTATCACGACCCACTGGTCCTGCCCCAGCTTCGTGTGCCGGTCGCAGCGGAATCGGTGCCCGGGGTTCCCCGGATGGGGGTGCATCGGCCCAATGTGGTCTTCATCCTGAGCGACGACCATTCCCTCCAGACCATTGGCGCTTATGGCGGGCGACTGGCCGATTTCTGCCGTCAGCAAAACATCACACCCCACCTCGATCGGCTGGCAGCCCGCGGGGGATTGTTTGTGAATAGTTTTTGCGGGAACTCTCTCTGTTCACCGAGCCGGGCATCAATCCTGACCGGACTCCACAGCCATGCGCACGGTGTCACCAACCTGGACATGCCGCTGCGGCAGGGATTGTGGACCTTTCCTGAAACCTTCCGATCTGAGGGGTATCAGACGGCCATGATTGGGAAGTGGCATCTGAGCGAGACCCGTCCGGCCACGGATTACTGGAGAATCCTGCCGGGACAGGGGGATTACTGGCAGCCGGACTTCATCGGACCGACCGGTCCTGAGGCGCACGATGGGTACGCGACCGACGTCATCACCGGGATGAGCCTCGACTGGTTGCGTCGACGCCACACCAACCAACCGTTCCTGCTGATGGTGTACCACAAGGCACCCCACCGGAATTGGATGCCGCCAGCCCGCTATTACCGGTGGTTGGCCGACGCAACGGTACCCGAGCCCGATACCCTCTTCGACGACTATGCCGGTCGCGCCTCGCCGGCGCACAATCAACGGATGGAAATTGGCCGTGACATGAATTTCGAGGTCGATCTCAAGGTGAATCCACCCGGGAAATGGCCAGCAGAAATGGACCGGATGACCGCCGGACAAAAGGCCGAATGGGCGGATGCCTTCGGTCCCCGCAATCAGGCCTTCTTCAAAAACCCGCCCAAGGGTCGCGAACTGGTCCGCTGGAAGTACCAGGAATATATGAAGGATTACCTTCGATGCATCAAGGCGGTGGATGACAGCGTTGGGGCTCTCATGGAAGAGCTCAAGTCCCAGGGACTGGAAGACGACACCGTGGTGATTTACGCATCGGATCAAGGCTTCTACAACGGTGAGCACGGCTGGTTTGACAAGCGCTGGATTTATGAGGAATCCATCCACATGCCGCTCATCGTGCGGTGGCCCGGTACCGTGAAGCCCGGAAGCCGGTTTGAGCCCATGGTCCAAAACATCGACTATGGACCGACACTGGCGGAAATTGCTGGAGGACGGGCACCGGCAGGCCTGCATGGCCGGTCCTTCGTCCCCATCCTGCGCGGTGAAACCCCCGACGACTGGCGGACCAGCATCTTCTACCGATACTACGATCCCGTCCACAACGTGGCCCCGCACTTTGGGGTTCGGACAGACCGATATACTCTTGCAAGGTATTTCAAAACCGGTGAATGGGAGCTTTTCGACCGGCAAACCGATCCGGCGCAACTGCACAGTGTCTACGACCAACCGTCGGAAGCATCGACGGTGACGGCCCTGAAGGCCGAATTGCACCGGCTTCGGGTGGAATTTGGCGATGCGGCCAACGCGCCCTCGGACGAGCCGTCCGGTGCCTCGCAACGTTGATCGAGGCGGCGCAGGAGACCGCCTGTCTGGACGGCGGGTGACTTTGTGCCGCGTCCGGTCACCGAACCAAACCTGGCAGGCAGCATCCCGGGGTTGATTGCCAACCAACGGGAGAACGGCGGAACCGTTCTTGTGAATCGGCACAGGATTCATCCGGTGAATCCGTTCCATTTTTGTCCGGACAAAAATTTAATGTCCGGATTCGTCGGGCCATTGCGCATGAGGGGGTGGGATCTCCATCGAACGAAACATCCACCTCATCTCATGCGCACATCCACTCACCTTCAGAGGACCCTCTCACGACTGGGGGCCCTCGGACTCCTGTTGCTCTCGCTGACGGCCCGGGCCATCAGCATCACCTCACAACCATCCAATCAGTCCATCAATCCCGGCGATTCGGTGACCCTGGGTGTGGCGGTCGACAGCTCCGACTGCGTCACGACCACCCCCAGCGAGAGCACCTGGGTCCAACCGCCCTCCTATGAAGAACCCCAACCGGACCAACTGATCGAAGTCTGGGTTCCTCCCCAGGATGTCGAGATCACCCCGCCAGACCTCATCCCCGATTGCTATTGGATTTGGGTGGATGATCCGCCGGTATGGGTTTCCAGTTATACTCCCGTGGAAGAGTGCCAGCAGGTTCAAACCGGGGAAACCTGTGATGACGAGGGAAATTGCACCCCGACGTACGACAACGTCTGTACAACCACTTATGTGGATACAGGGTCCTGGCAATCGCAAGGCCATGAGGAACAGATTTGCCCGCCTCCCATTCCGCAAGACCCCTACTGGATCACCATTCCGGGATATTACGTGTCCCAATGGATCCCGGTTCCCCCGATCACCATCTCCCCCCCTGGATATTGTGTAAATACTCGCAGTTCCTCCAGCCCG
>CAIPFS010000351.1 GCA_903864375.1 uncultured Verrucomicrobiota bacterium | reverse complement strand
TTGGGGATGTTCAACGCGCCTTCCACTTCATCCCTGAGGACCTTGTTCAAATCGCCCTTGGCATCCACGGACCACGCCCGATAGGAGCCTGTCCGGTCATTCAGCGCCTTGGCGGCGGCCAGTCGGGTATCATTGTCGTACTTGAAGTCGATCACCTCCACCAGACTCTTGTCGACCTTGCCCTTGAGGTGCTTCTCCTCGTCCTTTGCGGTGATGACCGTGCGGGCGAAATCGATGATGCGATGCTCCAATTTTGCGGTGAGATCCTCTTCCTGAAGTGCTTCATGTGCTGCATACCCCAGGGTGCGGGGAGCATCTTCAAGACGCACCAGCGTCTCCCGAACGACGTCCTTTTCGAATTCCGTGAAGAAGGTGCGGGCCCGTTCGACGATCAGCTGCTTTTCCTCCTTGGTGAAGGAATATTTCTTTTCATCCAGCCCGACAAAATTGGTGTAGGCGGGTGTCTCCAGCAATTTTTCAACGCGACTGGTCAGTGCTGCCGCGGAGATCTTTTCCGCCACAGGAACCCCTTTGGGCTCGTCCTTAAGATCCAGCTTCAAATCCACCGGGATGAATCCGAAAAAGGTCCGGTCAACCCCGCCCAATCGGTCGACCTGCTCATTCACACTCTTCCAGTGAGCCTGTGCCCGTTCCCGTTCATTGAGATCTCCCACAAATTCGAACTGGTTTTCAACCCGTAGCGATCGGGAGGTCGAGCGAAGCCAGAATAGGGAGCCGGCAAACCGGGAAGCGACTGACCGGGCATAGGCCCTTGCGCTGAGATTGACCCGGGAGAGGGGGATTTGATCTCGCGGATCGCGGGGGGCGCGGGCTGCGATGAAGGTTTCGATCAGGCTGACGGGGAGATTGCGTAGCGTGGAGGAGATTTCACCGTAAGCCGCAACGATGGGTTCGGTGCCGTAGTCGAATCGAATCACATCGCCAAAGACCCCGGCCTCTTCATCGGACCCAAACAGCAGCTTCTTTTCCCGGGGTTCGTTGCTCCCAAAATAGCCCCATTGGATGGCGGCCTTGTCATGGGGAAGGACCTCGGACGATGTCCGGATTTTCCAACCGACAAAGACGGCGGCCCGGAACGGGTTGTATTCCATCATGGAAGACGAGCTGAATTGGTTGGTGTAGCCATCCAGGCTCTGGCCCAGCAGGTAAGCCTTGAACCATTCTTCCAGGGCCTGATGCGACAGGGTCGAAGAAAGACTGCCGGCAAAGTTGTGGCGCAAGCCCATGATATGTCCCACCTCGTGGGCCACCACCTCCCGGACATAGTCCTGGGAAGCCCGGAGAACGGCCGCATCGGTCAGGGTGTCGCTCGCCAGCAATTCCATCAGGCCCTGGGCGTACTGGGCGGCAAATTCCTCAGGAGCAATGTCACAACTCGGTCCGGCCCCGAACACGTGGGGAGCCCAGGACGGTTTGCTGGGGGCGGAACCCCTCTTTTCCGGTTTCTTTTCACTGCTGGCATCGAGCATCGCCCGCAGGAGGCGACGGGCGGACGCGCGTCCTTCGATGGCGAAGACCGACGTCATGTAGGCCTGCCCATGCTTCGACTCGCCGGTTCGAGGATCCAACAAGATATCCGCGTAGGCGAACCCCGCATCGTCCCAGGGAACCCACTGAACCAGATTGTAGCGGGCATCCGGAGCGGTCACGCCCTCGGGTGCCTGGCTGGCTCGAATCAGCTCTTTGCCAAAGGCCCGATTCCAATAAAGGATGCCGTCTCGTACGGCCTCCACGTAATCCTTGGGAGTATTGGCACTGTAATAGAAGTTGATGGGTTTGTTGGTGTCGAAGCGGGCGATTTTTCCTGCGGCGCGTCCGGTGGTGGGCTCAATCACCGGCTGGGTTTGAAAAAAGCGGGCATAGCGGGAATCATATCCATTTTGCTCCTGTGGAGGCACCGCTCCGGGAGCGTAGGGCGAAAAGTAATAGCGGACCTCGTATCGGGCCTCCTCGTTGGCACCGAGTTCCCGATTTCGACCCTGAACGGCCTGCCGGATGACGAGGTACTCATTTTCGCGTTCCATCTTGAACACGCGGCTTTGGGGGACCTCGAGGACTTCATCCCGACCGCCGGCCTCCATGCCGATCCAGGAGTCCGTGAAGACGCGCCGCATCCCATGATTGAAATCAATCACCACCCGGGAATCGTCCTGGGAAAGGATCGGAAAGGTGGCCACCAATCGCCGGGCCGGTAGATCCGGTGTCACAACCAGACCCTCCGTGCCTTCGTACAGGTCGACACCATCATGGAAGAGCTCGAACCGGACGACCCGTCCCCCCAATCCGCGGCTGGTGGCCGCCACAGCCTGAGGAATGAGGGATGCGGACATCAGGTAATCCCGGCCCAATGCAGTTCTGGGCAGGACCAGATCGTAATTGGTGGTTGCTTCCAGCGCGGGAGCCATCGGGAGAGGCTCGGCTGATTTCGCCTGGAAAGCCGGCAGAACGCTTCCGAGGGTCAGCAAAAGAAGGCAAAACCGGGATATCGAGAGGCGAGGGATGCAATCCATTTCCATAACAGAACGGGAGGCATTCCCCGAAGGCAAGAAAATGTCGTTGAACGAAAGAATTCCCGGCGGGACGTCAGCGCATGTCCTCGCCCCCTGACGGCTTTCAGGCCAGTTCAGTTCACCGGGATCGCCCCGCCTTATTCCGGCTGTCCACGTTCGACCAGTCGCTTGAAGGCCATGACCCCATCGACGATGGCGCCGGCAAACTTGATCCGTCCCGCCTCCGAGAAAATCCTCCGGGCGTCGTCCCGGTTACTCATGAAGCCGCCTTCGATATAGGCGGCGGGCATTTCCGCCAGAGCGAGTTCCTTGAAGCGGGAGTGCCGGACACCGCGGTCCGCAAAGTCAATTTCCGAGAGGATGGCGCGGTGAAGCTGATACGCCAGTTGCAGGTTTTCATGATCCCAGCGATTGCCGGTACGGGCTGTGCCGCCGCTATTCCCCCGGTCATTTGTTGAACTGGCACCCGATGGAGTCAAACAATAGGTCTCCAGCCCCTGGGCAGCCTCCGCACCGCCGCCAGAATTGAAATGGATGCACAGGTAGAGATCGGCGCCCCGTTTTCGGGCTATCGCCGGACGATCTTCGAGGGAGACAAAATCATCTGTCGATCGCGACATGATCACTTTGAGTCCGCTCTTTTGCAGCTGTCGCTGAACCTCCTGCGCCAATTGAAGGGTATAGTACTTCTCGGTTCGTGACCCCTCGATGTGGCCGGGATCCTTCCCTCCATGACCGGGACTGAGGGCCACGGTGGTGATTTTGCGTCCCGACGGAAACCGGGGTGGCTTCAGGAGTGGGCGGAGCACGGTTTCCTCATCTCGAAGAGCCAGGTAGAGCCGGTCTCCCACCCTCAGAATTGGGAAGGATAGATTGATCGTCACATCGTCGACATCGACGCGCCGGGTATCCGCCTTGAACTCCAGATGGATCCAGCGGTTGGATAACTGGAGCTGGCTGGACTTTGGATCCCACCGGTTTCCGAGGTTGTAGATGCTCCCCCAGCCCAACAGGCTGATATAGGGTTGCCCCCCAAGGGTGACCGTACCGAGGCGAGGGGCCACAGGTGCCCCCTGGGCTGCAAAGACCGCCACGGCGAGAAACCCGATCCACCGGGTGCACAACTTCAACCAGGACATGAACAAAGGAGTCTGGCGGTGTCGAAACGGCAGGGCAAGCACCTCATTCAGTGCCAAACTTGAAGAGTTCCCGGGCCGTCCTCACCAGAACTGATTTTCCGGTCACGACGACGCTCGACCTGCACGGCCCCTCCGCCAGAGCCACCCGGGCCAGTTGTTTGAAGGCGGGACCGGCCTCAAAGACGATCAAATTACCTTCCTCGCTGAGCAGGAAAATCCGGCCATCTGCCCCGGTCGGAGAACCCCAGACGGAGTCCTGAACATCAATTTTTCCCGACCATTCCAGGGCTCCACCCTGCGGTTCAATCCGGGAGAGGACCCGACGACCCCCGTCGAGAACGTAGATGCGATTTTGAAGAACCAAGGGGGTTGACCAGTCGGTGGGCGCTTCCTTGAATTCCCAGACCCGGTGGGTGGCGGTCACGTCACCCTTGCCTCCGGAACGGAAGGCGACCACCGGTTGGCCCTTGGGGCCCGCCCCCAGAACATAGTCACCTGCGGCGACAGGCGACGTCACAATCCGATACCAATCATCGCGCTTCTCATAGAGCCGGGCGCGCCAGATTTCGGTTCCATCCGCGAGGTGATGGCCACTGATATGGTCACCGCCCACAATGACCAACTCCGTTCCGGATGGAGTTTTCCAGGGGAGCGGGGTGGCGTAGCTTTCATTGCTTTCCTTGGTGGAATCGGTCTTCCGGGCCACCTTCCATCGGGTCTTTCCGGTCGCCGGGTCGAGTCCAAGGAGGAACGATTCCCGGGCCGGTTTGCCGTCAAAAAAAGGATAATCTCCCGGCATTTCGTCGCGCTGAAGGACCTGAAGGTACAGGGTTCCGTCGTACAGCAGGGGGCTGCTTCCGTAGAGCCACATGATGGCAAAACGTCCGTAATCCTTATGGAGCTGACGCTGCCAGAGGAGTTTGCCGTCAAAGTCAAAGGCGGCCAGATCGCCGGTACCAAAGAGGGCAATCACCCGTTCCCCGTCAGTGACCGGAGACGGAGCCGCCAGATTGTTCCGCCCCTTCTCCTTGTCTCCCACCGCCACGGACTGGGACCAGAGAG
>CAIPFS010000350.1 GCA_903864375.1 uncultured Verrucomicrobiota bacterium | reverse complement strand
AACCTTCCCGATGGGCGCTGTGGGTAGAGCCAGCGACGGTTTCCCCGGTCGTCGGCGGTCGCCAAGTGTTCCCGGAAGTCGGGTGGTGGGGATGCGGGTGGTGGTGATGATGTTGTTGCCGGGGAGGCTGCGGAACGGAGGGCGGACATGGCGCGGATGAAAGGAGAGTCGACATGGAGTGGATGGGTTCGGAACGGTTATTCGTACACTTCCGTAGGTTTGGCCGGAGCCAAATTTTCGGGGGGCTTGGGATTGGGCGGCTTCGTTCCCCGCAGAGTGTAGATGTAGCTGGCGACCGCGTAGATTTCCGACGGTTGCAGAACGCCCTTCCAGGTCAGCATTCCTTTGTCCGGAACACCGTTGATGATGACCCTGAGATTGTCGGAAAATTTGGGGCCGTGAATCCAATAGTCGTCGCACAGGTTGGGGCCGACGAGACCTCCTGCATCGGGTCGATGACATGGAGCGCAGTAGGTGAGGTACACGGTGTTACCACGTCCAACGATGGCGGTATCGGTGGATGGCTGAAGGCTCTCCAGGGAAGCTTCAAATTTGGCCTGCGATGCATTCTTCAGCGCCTGCCCGGCCGCATTATCCCGTGCATATTCTGCAGCGGAAAGCTCGCCCAGCTTGAAGACGTGGTAATAACCCATGTACACGACTGAAAACACGATGGTGATATAAAAAAGCCAGACCCACCAGCGGGGCAGTCGGTTGTCGAGTTCACGAATGCCGTCGTACTCGTGGTCCAGGAGCAGTGGATCAGAATCAGGAGACTCATTCATTGTGGGAAGGGGTTGGGGTTGAAAGCGAAGGGGAATCGTCCACCAATGGCAGTTGCTCTATTTCCCGGAGCAGGACCGATCTGCGGGTCATCGCCCAGATGAGGGAGATGGAAAATACGAAAAAAAACAGGCAGATGGAGACAATGCCGTACAGTGCAGCCCCGCCCAGATCGTGAAGGATATTTTGAAACATAATCTTTAAGGTTGGGTGTTCAAGGCAACGGCACCGGAGACGCTCTCCAGGGCGGCGGTGGCGGGTTTGGAGAGCTTGATGTCCGTACCCAGGCGTTGCAGGTACGCAATCAAGGCAATGATCTCGGCATCCGGTTGGGCTTTGACCATCCCGGCTTCCAGGTTTTGCACGATCCCCTTGGCCTGTTTCACCAGTTCGCGTCCGGCTGTGTCCTCATAGTTGTCGGGATAGGGAACGCCCACCCGGCGGAGGGCCTTGATCCGGGCAGGCAGAGAGTTGGTTTCCAGCTTCTGGCTCAACAGCCAGGGATACTTGGGCATGATGGAACCAGGAGAAGTGCTGCGCGGATTTTCCATGTGATTGTAGTGCCAGGCATCGGGATATTTTCCACCGACCCGGTGCAGGTCGGGTCCCGTTCGCTTGGATCCCCATAGGAATGGATGGTCGTAGACAAATTCGCCCGCCTTCGAGTATTCACCGTACCGCTCGGTTTCGGATCGGAGGGGACGAATCATCTGCGAATGACAACCCACACATCCTTCACGGATGTACAAGTCGCGGCCCAGCAACTCCAGCGGAGTGTATGGCTTGACGCTGCTGATGGTCGGTACGTTCTCCTTGATGAGGAAGGTGGGAATGATTTCGACCAGGCCGCCAATCGCCACCGCGACCAATGCGCCACCGGCGAGCAGCATTCCCCGTGCTTCCAGCCAACGATGACCGGTGTCTTTCGAGCCGGTATGACTGAACCGTGCCGGGGCCTGGGCTTCGGTCTCCGGTTCAAAGGCACCCGCCCGGGCCGTACGCCACAAGTTGAACGCACCGATGAAGGCACCCACAAGATACAGCGAGCCACCGACCGCTCGCAGGCGATACATGGGAATGATGTTCAATACCGTTTCCAGGAAATTGGGATATTGAAGGAATCCATCGGCGGTGAATTGCTTCCACATCAAGCCCTGGGTTACCCCCGCCCAATACATAGGGACCACATAGAACATCATTCCTGTCAAACCGATCCAGAAGTGGTAGTTCGCCAGCTTGACGGAGTAGAGGTTCGTCCGATAGAGCCGCGGGATCAGCCAATACAGCATGCTGAAGGTTAGGAATCCATTCCAACCCAGAGCCCCGGTATGCACGTGGGCAATCGTCCAATCGGTATAATGCGAGAGGGAATTGACGCTCTTGATGGCCAGGGTGGGCCCTTCCAGTGTGGCCATTCCGTACGCGGTCACGGCCACCACCATGAACTTTAACATCGGCTCTTGCCGTACCTTGTCCCAGGCACCACGGAGGGTCAGCAACCCGTTCAACATGCCGCCCCAGGAGGGGGCAATGAGCATGACCGAGAAAACCATGCCCAGCGATTGAGCCCAGTCGGGTAGGGCGGTATAGAGCAGGTGATGCGGTCCGGCCCAGATGTAGACAAAGATCAGCGCCCAAAAGTGGATGATGGACAGCCGGTAAGAGAACACCGGTCGGCCCGCCGCCTTCGGCAGGAAATAGTACATCAAGCCGAGGTACGGCGTGGTCAGGAAGAAGGCGACAGCGTTGTGGCCGTACCACCACTGCACCAGGGCGTCCTGAACTCCAGCATACAGGGAATAGCTCTTGAACCAGCCGGCGGGGACTTCCATCGAATTGACAATGTGCAGCAGGGCCACGGTTAGGGCCGTCGCGATATAGAACCAGATGGCCACATACAGGTGCTTTTCGCGTCGTGTCAGGATGGTGCCGAAGAGGTTGATCGTGAAGGCGACCCAGACCAGGGTGATGGCGATATCAATCGGCCATTCCAACTCCGCGTACTCCTTGCTGGTGGTGAACCCGAGGGGAAGCGTGACGGCCGCTGCCACGATGATTGCATTCCAACCCCAGAAGTTGATCTGACTCAACAACCGGCTGAACATCGGGGCCTTGCACAGGCGCGGAAGGGAATAATAAATTCCCATGAACATGCCGTTCCCAATGAAGGCGAAAATCACGGCATTGGTATGCAGCGGACGGAGGCGTCCAAAGGTGATGTATTGAAAATCCAGGTTGGCGCCCGGAAAAAAGAGCTGAACAGCGGCCAGCAGGCCGGCACTCATGCCGACCAATCCCCAGATTAACGTCGCCCAAGCGAAGTTTCGGACGACGCGATTGTCGTAGCGAAATGTTTCCATAGTTATAGTTTTTGTATCACCGGCAAAGTGTGGATGGGGGAGGTTTCCGGAGACGGCCCGACACCATCATGGGGCAGCATCCGCAGTGCGGGCGTTTCGGTATCCTCGAACTGCCCCGTCCGGACCGCCCACACAAAGGAACCCAGAAAAGCCACGGCAATGACGAAGCTCAGTGGAATGAGAACGAGGAGGACAATCATGTCGGGGAGGGAACAGGGATGCTGTTCCGTTGAAGCTTCCGGGCCGACCAGGCCGCCAGGCCGCACCCGGCAGCCACCACGGTCACCGAGCTGAGGGGCATGAGAATGGCGCAAACCACCGGTTGCAATTCGCCCCGGGCGGCAATGGTCAGTCCCACCAGATTGTAGGCGGTGGAGATGCCGAGGCAGATACGGACCACCCGCATCACCCGGTGGGAATAAGTGAGCACATCTGACAGCATCGGCAGCGAACGGGCATCCAGAATCACATCGCTGGCAGGTGAAAATGTGCCGATGGCCTCCACCACGGCAACACCCACCGTGCTTTGACGAAGTCCACCGGCGTCGTTCAAGCCGTCACCCACCATCATGATTCGATGGCCCGAACATTGCAGGGTCCGGATCTTATCAAGCTTTTCCATCGGACTCTGACCGAAGCACAGGGTGGTTGAGGGGCTAAACACGGTTCGCCACCGGCTGCCTTCCCGGTCCCGGTCCCCGCTCAATAGCCAGATGGGAAGCCGGTTTTCCAGGGTGCGAATCAAGGCGTCCACTCCCGGACGGAGTTCGCCGCCCCAGTGGAAGGCACCTCGCCATTTGCCGTCCATGGCCAGCAAGGCGGATGCAGAGGATTCGGCTTCTGGAGGGACGATTCCCAGGTCGCGAAACCAGGCGGGTGATCCCAATCGAAGTTCCAGCGAGCCAATGCGCCCTTCAATTCCAGCCCCGGGAACCTCGCTAAAATCGCGGACTTCCTGCGGTCCGCCGTCGGTTCCCAACCAGGCTCGGACCCGCTCCGCCACGGGATGCGAGGAATGGGCCGCCATGGCTCGAAGGGCCTGTCGTTCCGATTCGGAAAGGGCCTCGCCTTGGAAGACCAGCTCACCCTGGTTGGGTTGCGTCAGAGTTCCGGTCTTATCCAGCACGACACCGTCAATCCCGGCCAGATCTTCGATGACTTGCGGATTGCGGAGAAAAATACGATGCCGGGCCAGCATGCGTTGTGCGGTGCCCAGGGAAAACGGAGCGGCGAGGGCGAGCGCGCAGGGGCAGGCCACGATGAGCACCGAGACGAAGGCCTTGACCGCGCGCGCTGGGTCGGTCGGCCACCAAAAAAGAGCCGAACCGATGGCCAGCGCCAGGATGATGGCCGTGAAGCGCGGGCTGTACCGGTTCAGGAGGCTGTCCAGCCGCTCGCCCCGTTGCTTCCGGAAAGCCGCCTGGTCCCAAAGCGAGGTCAGGTAGCTTTGCGACACCGGTTTGGTGATCGCCACCTCAATGATGCCGTACCGCTGGCGGCCACCGGCATAGAGCAAATCCCCGCGAACCTGCCCGACCGGTTCCGCCTCGCCGGTGACGAAGCTGTAGTCAATCCGGGTGGTTTCGGATAGCAAACGTCCGTCGGCCGGAATGAGGTCTCCGGGGCGGAGAACGACCCGATCCCCGACGTCCAGTTGGCCGATGACCACCGTGGTATCGCCAGATGCCGAGCGGCGCGTCACCGCCAGCGGGAAGAACGACTTGTAGTCCCGTTCAAAGGACAGCCGATCCCAGGCAACGCGGGAAAAGGCACGGCCAATCAGAAGGAAAAACAGCAACCCGGCCAGCGAATCGAAATAGCCGGGCCCATGGCCACTGACCACTTCCCAGGTGCTTTGGAGAAAGATGGCGACGATCCCGACGGCGATGGGGACCTCGATGGCGAGCCGACGTTGCCGAATGGAAAGCCAGGATGCGCGCCAGTAATCGCCGGCGCTGTAGACCACAACCGGGAGGGCCAGCACCAGGCTGAGCCAGCCGGTGAGCGGACGGAACCCCGGGGTTGAGCCGGCCTCCATTCCCAGGTACTGGGCCAGGCTGAACAACATCGTGTTGCCGAAGGCGAATCCAGCCACCCCCAGCCGCAGCCATTCGTGCCGGTGAATTCTTGCCCGGACGGAGTGGTTGGATTCCTCCAGATCGGCGAGTCGAAACTCCGGAGGATATCCCAATTCGGCCAGTCGGGTTGCGGCCCGGCTGAAGGAAAGGCGGTTCAGGTCGATCTCGATGAACAACTCCCGGCGGCCAAAGGCCACGCGCGATGCGCCAAAACCCGGCTCCAGCCGAAAGAGATTTTCGAGCAGCCAGACGCAGGCCAGGCAATGGATGGCCGGCACCCGGAGGGTGGCTCGGAGTCGTTGGCCATCACAGAAATCGGCGTATTGGGCTCGAATCTCCGGTTGGTCGAGGAAGGCGAATTGTTGCGGATCGTCCGGACCTGGCCGAACCCCGGCATCCGGAGACAGGGAATAGAACTCGCCCAGTCCCTCCTGATGAAGAAGGGAATAGACGGATTGGCAACCACGGCAGCAAAACCGGTGGTCGGCCTCGGACGGTGCCCCGGGCGGACAGGCCAGACCGCAATGAGCGCACCGGACCGGTGCGGGGGCACCGGTGCTGCAGGCGGTTGGCTGTACGGGCAGAGTCATCACGGCCCATCGGGGCCAACGGAACTCTCCATGATGGGAAGCCCGTTGGCTTAACCGATATTGCCAATCAACCACCCGTTTTTGTCCGGCGATGGTGAAGTGGAGACGGGCAGGTGCCCGGGTGACCGAAAATTGCGCCCCGGGTCCTGCGGACGGCGAACCAGCCTCGCTTTGCGGAATTGCCGTGGTTCGAACCGCCACGGCTCGGCGGGAGCCTCGCCGGACCAAGGTGGCTTACAGATGACCTGTCCCTTAGTCGGAGATCTGCCTGGCTGGCAGGCCAATGGCGCCGGCACTAAATGATCAGCATTGCGTCGCCAAAGCTGAAGAAGCGCATCTCGTTGCGGATGGCTTCCCGGTAGGCTCCCAGGATCAGGTCGCGGCCTTCGGGATGCCGACCGGGTGTGGCAAAGGCGCTGACGAGCATCAGCAGGGTGCTTTGGGGTAGGTGGAAGTTGGTCAGCAGTCCGTCCACGGACCCCACCACCTGGGGTGGGTGGATGAAAATGCTGGTCCGTCCAGTGCCGGGAACAATCTCGCCGCCGTTCGCCCGATGGGCGGTTTCCAACACCCGGACAGAGGTTGTCCCCACCGCGAGAACCCGCCGCCCCTCTGCCTTCGCCCGCCGGCAGGCCGATGCGGTGGCTGCCGGGACGTCGTACCATTCCTCATGCATGACGTGGTCTTCGACCCGGTCAACCTTGACCGGGGCAAAGGTGCCATGTCCCACGTGCAGGGTGACAAAGGCGGTTTCAACTCCTTGAAGGCGAATGGTTTCCAGAATTTCCTGGGTGAAATGAAGCCCTGCCGTCGGAGCGGCGACGGAACCCTCATTCCGGGCGTAGACGGTTTGATAGCGTTCGGCATCATCCGAACTCGGACCGTCGCTGGTCCGTTGAATGTAGGGAGGTAAAGGGATTTCCCCGAGGAGTTGAAGGTCTCCCAGGAGGTTTTCCGTTCCCGAAAAGCCCAATCGGATATGACCATCCTCGCGTTTGGCCAGGACGGTTGCGGAGACATCCGAGGGTCGATTCGACCGATCCTGAATCCGCAGGACCATTCCCGGACGGATCCGTTTACCGGGGCGGACCATTGACCACCATTCCAGGGAGCCGACCGGTTCCAGCAACAGGAGCTCAATCCGGGCTCCGGTTTCCTCTTTGATCGCTCTCAATCGGGCGGGAATGACCCGGGAATCGTTGAAAATCAGCAAATCCCCCTTCCGAAGCCGGTTGGGCAGGGATGAAAAGGGGCCGAGGGCGAACGAACCGGTGCACCGATCCACCGTCAACAGGCGGGAGGCATCCCGTCGAGGGGTCGGATGTTGGGCAATCAGTTGAGGCGGAAGGAGGTAATCAAAATCGGCGGCGTGCATGCTGGCGGAAGAAAACCAACATCTTTATCGGTAATGTCGGTTGGCGAGACCTATTTGGGATGGCTCACAGAAACCTCGCAAATGGCCGACAGCTTAAAAAATACAACAAAATAAGCCAAAACGGTTCAAAACCGTTTGACCTTCATGGGGTGGGTAGGGTTTTATTGGGCCAGCTAGTTAAAATCAGTGGAATTTTGGGGAATGGGTGAAGCTCTGAGCCAGGCCGTGCCGGTGTCTGCCCCCGCGCTCCCGCAGGGGACGCTGTCGGGGGAGGAGCTCACGTTTACATGGCGCCACACCCACAAGCTCGACGCCCAAAAGCGGGTGTCGTTTCCAGCGGAATGGCGTCCTGTGGATCCCAATTTCACATTCACGCTCCTGTTGTGGAGGCATCCGAGTATTGAACGCAAGTTTGCATTTATCAAAGGGCTGCCGCAGGACCGGTTCAAGCAGCTGCTCAAACAGGTCGATCCTGCGACCAAGGGGGACGAGGTGATCAATGCGATGCGCCGCCGCCTGTTCAATAATGCGGTCATTCTGAAGTTGGATCAGGCTGGGCGTTTATGTCTTCCACCCCAGATGGCGGTGGATGCGAACCTGAGCAAGGATGTGATTTTTGCCGGAGCCGGCGGGGAGTTTGAAATCTGGGACCCGGATTTGTACGAGAAGTGCATGGAGGCGGATGACACGCTTGCGTCGAAGGCGATCAACACTATTTAGCTATGAACTGGAAATTCGGCTGGCCATTTCGCAAGGACCGATCGCTGGGGCAGGTCAACCCCACCGCGGTTCAAAAGTCCCTGTTTGGTGCCGGGTCACTGCCGGGTGGGGCACCGCCGCCCGCACCAGGGCCCGCGCCTGCCCCCGGCCTTACCCGTGGAATCCTGCTGGATTCTCCACCTCCCCGTCCCCCTCAGCGGAGCTGGGTGGGTGTCCTCCTCGGCCAGAACCGCCGTCGTGACGACCGGGCGCGGATGGTGCAGGGGGAATTCCGGCTGCGCGACGTCAAGCCGATCCGCAATGAATTGCGGGAGGATGATATTGCCGTGATCGAGCGGCGGACCTCCCGGGTGATCTGGGAGACGCCGGTGGCCGATCGCCAGCGGGATGATCAGGACCTGGCGTGGAACCGTCTGCGGGAGCGTCGACGGGCTCCGGTGCTGGTCCAATCCGATTCGGAGCCATGAATGGAATCCGCGCTGGAACATCAACCGGTTCTCTTGACCGAGGTCGTGGCTGCCCTGCAACCGCGGTCCGGGGGGCGTTATTTCGACGGCACCTGCGGCGGGGGAAGCCACAGTGCCGCCCTACTCGAAGCCAGCGGTCCGGATGGCTGGCTCTATGCCTGCGATCGGGACGAGGAGGCCCTGGCGGCGGCTTCTCGGAGACTGGCCCCGTACGTCGGGCGGTTTGCCTTGAGGCAGGACAACTTTTCCGAGGTTCTGGACTGGATTCCCGCGGGGAGTTGTCAGGGGGCGCTCATGGACCTGGGAGTCAATTCCCACCAACTCACCAGCGAGCGGCGGGGGTTCAGTTTTCAATTCGACACCGCCCGGCTCGATATGCGGATGGATCAACGGCAGGGGCCGACCGCCGCGGATATTCTCAATCGATGGGAAACCGGGGCGCTGGAGCGATTGCTGTGGGACAACGACGAATCTCACGCGCGAAGGATTGTCCGGGGAGTGGTCGAAGCCCGGTCCGCGCGTCCGTTCGAGACGGTGGGCCAGTTGGTGGAAGTGGTGTCCCGGGCGGTTCCGGGACGACCGGGGCGGACCCATCCGGCGACCAAGGTCTTCCAGGCGCTCCGGATGGTGGTCAACGAAGAACTCGAATCCCTTCGCCGGGGGTTGGAAGCCTCCATGGCCATCCTGGCACCGGGGGGCATCCTCGCGGTCATCAGTTTTCACTCGGGCGAGGACCGGTTGGTGAAGGAATTCATGCGGCGGGAGGCACGGGACTACGACGTTCCGCCGGGGGAACCGGATCTGCCTCATCTGCGCCGGATGCGCGAGCCGCGAGCCCGGTTGATCCACCGCAAGGGAATCGAACCCTCGGCGGAGGAGATCGCGACCAACCCGCGGGCGCGAAGTGCGCGGTTGCGGGTCTTGGAGAAACTTTGAAATGAGCGGCAATTACCATCGCGACGTTCAGGCCATGCGCTGGCGCCTTCTGGCGCTGGTGTTTTTTGGCGTGTCGGTTGTGGCATTGCTGACGGTGGGCATTGTGCTGCAGCGCCAGCGGCATCAACGGTTGGGTGACAGGAAGGCAGTTCTGGAGCAACAGGTGCGGCACCTGCAGGCCCAGGTT
>CAIPFS010000349.1 GCA_903864375.1 uncultured Verrucomicrobiota bacterium | reverse complement strand
GTCACCCGATGCGGAAATCTGCCGCCATCGCTGGAGTAGCAGTGTGATTTTATCAACGGCAATTCGGCTCGCATATTCCCCTGCCATTGCCCCTCCCATGCCATCGCTGACGGCGAAGACAAACTGGTTGGAGCGAAGAGGAGATTCCCCGGTTTTCCCGAGTAGCTGGACTTCGAGATCAGTCAGACGCAGCGCAACGAAGGCATCCTCGTTGTTCTTTCGGACGCGTCCCGGGTCAGTTTTCCCGGACCATTTCAGATGGGGACCTTCGGATTCGAAGTGGGACACGTTCACGGGCTGGGCGGCGTTTCGGAGGCTGGGAGAAGGGTGGCCCATTCAAAATCAATCAGGCAGAACCTGCCATCCTTCTGGCGATACGTGACATTGCGCATGGCCTGATCGTCATGCCGGACACCAAACTGTTCGAGCTCGGCGAATAATTCGGTCTGACGGGCTGCGTCGAGGTGTTCAACCCGGGTGCCACAGTTCGTGGTGACGATTCGGAGTCGATCCGTGTCGACCTCGATCACTCTTGGAACAAACGGGCATCCGCGTTCCTCCAGGAAGCGGAGAATTCGTACCTCGTTCTCGAATCGTTCCTGCGCCTGATGTCCGCGGTAGGTCTTGAACACCCTGCCATCAAAGCTCAGGTAGACGGTCGACCGAAGGGTGTCTTTGACTTGCAACATGCGACGCAGGCAGAGCAACGACCCCGGGGCAGAGGCTGTCAACCTGGGAATCCGGTCTGGTTCGGAAGACTCAGGCCTTCAGCAACGAGTGCCGATCCTTCCCCACGGTGGGCGAAAATGAACAGATTTCGATGGTGCCACCGCGTTTCGGTAAAATGCTTCGCCTGGAAAAACCGCAGGATCAGGCCGAAATAGGGTCCTTCGTGCGAGGATCGACGATTCTTTCTTCCTCCGTGGCATTAGGCCTGCTTTTCTTCAGGCGCAGCAGGTTCGTGTTTTGTTTTGCGTCCTGCGGGCATACATCCAAGACAAATTCCATCCACACATACACATGGCGAAATACAAGCTGGAATACCTCTGGCTCGACGGTTACACTCCCGTCGCCAACCTCCGAAGCAAGACCCTGATCAAGGAGTACGATCACTTCCCCAAATTGGAGGAGCTTCCGAACTGGGGATTTGACGGCAGTTCCACCCGCCAGGCCGAAGGTCATAATTCGGACTGCGTTTTGAAGCCGGTCGCGGTTTTCCCGGACAGCACCCGCAAGAACGGTGTTCTGGTGATGAGCGAAGTTTTGCTCCCGGACGGCACACCGCACCCCACCAACTCTCGCGCCACCATTTTGGATGACCCTGATACCTGGTTCGGATTCGAACAGGAGTATTTCCTTTATCAGGATGGGCGTCCGCTTGGATTCCCAGAAGGTGGATATCCAGGACCCCAGGGCCCCTATTACACCGGTGTCGGCTACAGCAATGTGGGCAGCATCGCCCGCGAGATTGTCGAGGAGCACCTCGATATCTGCCACGACGCCGGTATCAACCATGAAGGCATCAACGCCGAAGTGGCCAAGGGCCAGTGGGAATTCCAGATTTTCGGCAAGGGTTCGAAGCGGGCCGCCGACGAGATGTGGGTCGCTCGATACATTTTGACCCGCCTCTGCGAAAAATATGAAGTGGACGTCAACTTCCACTGCAAGCCTATCCTTGGCGACTGGAACGGCTCGGGAATGCACTCCAATTTCTCGACCAAGTATTTGCGGGAAGTGGGCGGCAAGGCCTATTTCGAGGCATTGATGGAAGCCTTCTCCAAGCACCACAACGAACACATCGCCGTGTACGGTCCGGACAACCATCTCCGGTTGACTGGACTCCACGAGACCCAGTCGATCGACAAGTTCAACTACGGTGTCGCCAACCGCGGTGCATCCATCCGGGTACCCAACAGCTTCGTTAAGAACGGCGCTTATCGTGGTTACCTGGAGGACCGCCGTCCGAATTCCTCCGGCGATCCGTACAAGATCGCCAGTCGCATTCTCCAGACCATTGCCACGGTGCCGACTCCCTAGTCCGCCAGGCCCCTTCCATTGTCCGCCAAAGGGCGGTCGCCGACGTCGAAGCTCCCGAGGCTTCTTCCGGTGGCCGCCCTTTTTGCTTTTTTTAGGATAGGATTCGAGTGGGTCCGACACGGAGGTCCCACATCTCCACGTTGGGCCTTCAGGAAGTTGGTTTTGCTGCCATGAGCGGATGGGGAAACCATCGATGGATTCCGTCCCTTCGTGTGGCAAAAAGATGACCATGGTCAAAAGTCGCCAGTGCAGGACATCGAACAAACGCCGACCCACCAGTGTTGATACTCTATTGATGTCTATAACATGTTAGTAATCAACAGCTTGTTGAAACGTTACCTGTCTTTAATTTCCTCATGGCATCACCGTTGCTTATGGAGGAAGGGTGTCGATCCGTCCTCATGCTTCCGCGCCTGCCAGCCGCTTGTCGGTGTCCGGTGGGTCGTGCGATTCCCGGACCCGTGTCGCGGTCGGAAGTTGCCTCCATGGGGGATTTCCTCCTGGAGCCGGGGTGGATCGTCCTAGTGAAACCAGGGCGAAGCGGTCGCGACTGTCGTGGCCGACGTCTTTAACCGTCCGAATGGGTGCCACCGACCCCTTCGGACGATGCCAGTGCAGGAACCACAACGTATGAAGAAGATAGAAGCCATCATCAAACCATTCAAACTCGAGGAGGTAAAGGATGCCCTCCACGATGTCGGGGTCGAAGGCATGACCGTCAGCGAGGTCAAGGGCTTTGGCCGTCAAAAGGGGCACACCGAAATCTACCGGGGCAGCGAATACACGGTGGATTTTCTCCCAAAGATCAAAATTGAGCTGGTCCTGGCGGACTCGAAGGCGATCGAGGCGGTCGGAGCCATCATCAAGGCGGCGAAGACCGGCAAAATCGGTGACGGAAAAATCTTTGTCACCGGGATTGAAGAAGTCATCCGAATTCGAACAGAGGAACGCGGTGAAGCGGCGGTCTAACCCAAAGCAAGCGACCAGCACCATCCAAACGAAAAATAACCCATGAAGATGCTAACCAAACTTCTCGCCCTCGTGGGCTTGGTGATGAGCCTTTCGCTCGTCAGCCGGGCTGAGGACGCGACCAATGCTCCGGCTGCTGCGGCCGTGGCGACAACCAACGCCGCCCCAGCAGGTCCTGTGGCCGATCCTCTCGGCTACCCTCCCGGCCTGAATTCCGGAAATGAGCAGGATCTCCAGTGGCCCGTCCCAGCGGCCACGTTTGCCAACCTGGGAATGACCAATCCCCCGACGCCGCTCTATGCCAAGCCGACCACGGACGAACTGATTCAAAACGTGGCCCATAACAAGGTGTCGATCAACGTCATGTGGACGTTGGTGACTGGTTATCTGGTCATGTTCATGCAGGCGGGTTTCGCCTTGGTGGAAACCGGTCTTTGCCGTGCCAAGAGTGCGGCCCACGTCATGGCCATGAACTTCATGATCTACGCCTTGGGCATGTTGGGCTTCTATGTCTGCGGTTTCGCCCTCATGTTCGGCGGCTACTATCAGGGGCCGGTGCCCATCGGATGGGAGCCCACTTTGGGCCAAGGGCTTCAGCTCTTGAACAAGGAGTACTACGTTCACCTGTTTGGCCATGACAACGGCATTTTTGGCTACACCGGCTTCTTCCTCGGTAACAACGTGCTGGATACCGCCGTGTTCACCCTGTTCCTGTTCCAGATGGTGTTCATGGACACCACCGCGACCATTCCCACGGGGGCCATGGCCGAACGCTGGAATTTCTCCAACTTCGTCATCTACGGCTTCTGGGTGGGCGCCCTTCCGTACGCGATCTTCGGTAACTGGGTCTGGGGCGGCGGCTGGCTGGCCCAGCTCGGTTATAACTTCGGCCTCGGTCACGGCCATGTCGACTTCGCCGGTTCCTCGGTGGTGCACATGTGCGGTGGTATGATCGCCATTGCCGGTGCAATTGTGATTGGAGCGCGTGTCGGAAAATTTGGTCCCGATGGCAAGCCACGCCCGATTCCTGGACATAACATCGTCTTCGTCATCCTCGGCACCTTCATCCTGGCCTTCGGCTGGTTCGGATTTAACCCGGGTTCCACCCTGGCAGGTACCGACAACCACATCAGCATCGTGGCGGTCAATACCATGCTGGCTTCGGCGACCGGTGCCTTGGCCACGTACATCGTGATGGTGGTGAAGTTCGGCAAACCCGATCCGTCGATGTTGTGCAACGGCATGCTGGCGGGTCTCGTTGCCATCACGGCTCCCTGCGCGTTTGTCAATTCCGCAGGTGCCTGTCTCATCGGAGCGGTGGCCGGTGTCCTGGTCGTCTTCGCAGTCTTCTTTGTTGAAGGCACAATGAAGCTGGATGATCCCGTGGGTGCCATCTCGGTCCACGGTGTCAATGGCGCCTGGGGTGTTCTGAGCGTCGGTCTCCTTTCCAACGGTTCCTACGGTGCCGGATGGAACGGAGTCCACAAGCTGCTCAAGGATGGCGTCATCAAGATCGTCATCAATGATGGGCCGGCCTCAGTTGCCGATTACAACAAACTCACGGGTGATGGATGGGTCGATCAAGGCGTTACCGGCCTCTTCGGTTCCGTCTTTGGAGCGGCCTATAACGACAGCTCCCAGTTCGTCGCCCAGGTTATTGGTACGCTGACCTGTCTCGTATTCGTCACTGCCTTCTCCTTCATCTGGTTCAAGGTCTCCAACCTGATCATTCCCATTCGCTCCAAGCGTGAGGATGAAATCGCCGGTCTCGACCTCCCCGAAATGGGTGTCGAGTGCTATCCGGACTATCAGCTCACCGACAAGTCGTCTCCTCCGGCCCACTGAGGATTAAACGGCCCGCGCACCGGGGTGCATTCTGCACCCCGGTGTTTAGCTGGAAATTTTCTTCATTCCACCACACACTCTTTTCCGCACATGAATTCCGCCCGCCTGAACCTGTCGAAGTTTGCTTTCTGGTCCATCTGCACCGTCGCCTTCTGCTGGGCGGCCGGTACCATCATTTTTGAAATCAGCTCTGGGATTCCAAAAACTCGCGAGGAATGGGCTCACCGGGCCATGGGCTGGTTTGTCCAATTCGTTTTGATTCGGACCTTCCAGAAGGGCGTCCGGCGTTATTACGCCGCTGTCGCATGACCGATCAACCTCTCAAGTAAACCAGCCGGGAGCCTTCGACTGGTCCATTGAATTTTAGCCAAGCCGTGGTCTCGACCACGGCTTTTTTCTTGAATCGGTATTGGCTCCAGTCCTGACTCCTGCCTCTACAAAAATAACGAGTATGAAAAAGGTGGAAGCAATCATCAAGCCGTTCAAACTGGAGGAAGTCAAAGACGCCCTTCGTGACGTGGGCATCGAAGGAATGACAGTCTCCGAGGTGAAGGGATTTGGTCGGCAGAAGGGGCATACCGAAATTTATCGCGGTAGCGAATACACGGTGGATTTCCTGCCCAAGATCAAAATTGAGCTCGTTTTGGTGGACTCGAAAGCCATTGAAGCGGTGGGTGCCATCATCAAGGCAGCCAAGACCGGCAAAATCGGTGACGGGAAAATTTTTGTCACCGGAATTGAAGAAGTGATCCGAATCCGGACGGAGGAACGCGGTGAAGCGGCGGTCTAATCCAAAGCAAGCGAGCTGCACCAACCAGACGAAGAAGTAACCATGAAGATGCTAACCAAAATTTTCACCCTTGTGGCTTTGGTGATGAGCCTTTCGCTTATTGGACGGGCCGAGGACGCAACCAACGTGCCGGCTGCCGCTGCTGCCCAGGGAGTGCCCGCGACACCGCCGCCAACCAGAACCGACCCCGACGTACCTCAGCGGCTTTCGGATCTTGAAGCCTATATCTTAAATGGGGGAAGGGGTTCCGATGCCGCTAATTCCACCGTGGGTTCCAAACTCGATGGTGCGGCGGGCCCGGGCCATAACGCGTGGATGATGACCAGTGCCGCACTGGTGTTGTTCATGACCCTCCCGGGGTTGGCCCTCTTCTATGGCGGTCTGGTGCGTCGGAAGAATGTTCTCTCCGTCCTGGCTCAATGCCTTGGAATCACCGGCCTGGTGACGATTCTCTGGTGGGCGTTCGGCTACAGCTACATTTTTGCGGATGGATCGTCACTCTGGTGGGGCGATTTTTCCAAGTTTGCGTTCCTGCGCGGGGTGACGTCGGCCATCAACTCGAACTACTCCTATTGGGTGTCCCAGAACGTCTTCAGCATGTACCAGCTGATGTTTGCCATCATTACCCCGGCGCTCATCGTTGGGGCCATTGCCGAGCGAATGAAATTCTCCGCGATCCTCCTGTTCGTCACTGGTTGGATGGTCATCGTTTACTTTCCGCTGGCCCACATGGTTTGGGGCATCGATGGAGCGCTAAACGGCATCTGGAATCCCAAGGCCATTGTCCGGTCGATTGATTTTGCCGGAGGAACGGTGGTCCATATGAGTTCCGGGTGGAGCGCACTGGTGCTTTGTCTGATTCTCGGGCCGCGCAAGGGATTCGGGAAAGAATCGATGCCGCCCCATAGCATGGTGCTTTGCATGGTCGGTACCGGGATGCTCTGGGTGGGCTGGTACGGATTTAATGCAGGTTCGGCGGTGGCGGCGGATGGCGTTGCGGCCAACGCCTTCATGACGACAACACTGGCGACAGCGGTGGCCTCCTTTGTCTGGGCCATGGCAGAATGGCTCATCCGTGGGAAGCCGAGCGTCCTGGGTTATTGCTCCGGTGCCGTGGCGGGATTGGTCGTGGTGACTCCGGCCTGTGGTTTCATCGATGCCAACGGAGCCATCATTATTGGGGTCATTGCCGGTGTGGTTCCTTTCCTGGCCTGTTCCTACCTGAAACCCTTCTTCAAGTACGACGATGCCCTGGACACCTTTGGCGTCCATGCCGTGGGTGGCACCCTGGGAGCTCTACTCACGGGTTTCCTGGCCACCACCAACAGTGGCAATGCCAACCTGACCGGTGACCCAGCCAAG
>CAIPFS010000348.1 GCA_903864375.1 uncultured Verrucomicrobiota bacterium | reverse complement strand
TCAACTCGATTTCCCCACCCAGAACAACGTGCTCCACCGGTAGCCCGACGTCCTCGCAAATCCTTCGCGTCACCAGCGGGTTGTCGCCGGTGAGGATTTTGACGCAGACACCCCGCTGCCGGAGTGCCGCTATCGCAGGACCGGCCGTTTCCTTCGGGGGATCAAGAAACGAGACGAATCCCTTCAGGATCAGGGCGGATTCATCCAGTTTGGAGGCGGGATGATGATCGACCATGGGACGATAAGCCACAGCCAGAACACGCAGTCCGTCCGCACAGAGGGCATCATGCTGGAGGTTTAGTTTTTTCAACCATGCATCATCCAGAACACTGACGACCCCGTTCAATTCGTAATGGGTGGACCGCTTGAGAATCTCCTCGGGAGCCCCCTTGCTCAGAAGTTGGTAATCGCCCGCCGACTTCTGAATGACCACCGACATGATGCGGCGTGTGAAATCAAAGGGGACTTCATCCACCTTGACGCAGTCGTCCACCCCCAATTCTTCGTGCAGGCTCTCGTGTTCGAGAATGGCTCGATCGAGGACGTTCCGGAGCCCGGTTTGAAAATGGCTGATGAGGAATGCGTTGTGAAGAACGCCATCATCCTCGTCACCGGCCACATTGGTGTGACGTCGCAGCACCACCTTGTCCTGGGTCAGTGTGCCGGTCTTGTCGGAACACAAGACATCCATGGCCCCCAGATTCTGGATGGCATTCAAGCGCTTGACGATGAGCTTCTTGCCGGAAAGGACGACCGCTCCCTTGGAGAGGCAAACCGAAACGATCATCGGCAACATTTCGGGCGTTAAACCGACTGCAACCGCCAGCGAAAAGAAAAAGGCATCCTTCCAGTTCCCCTTGGTCAGACCGTTGATCAGGAACACCAGGGGCACCAGGATGGAGATCATCAGGATCATCAGCCAGGTGAAGCGATTAACCCCGCGATCAAAACTGGTTTCGGGAACCAGGCCGGTCAGGCTCCCGGCCATGCCGCCAAAGTACGTATGACGGCCTGTGGCAACCACCAGGGCAGTAGCGGAGCCGCTCTCCACGCTGGTTCCCAGGAAGCACAGGTTGGGCATTTCGAGAACCGACCTCGCTGGATTCAGTTCAGCCGCAATCGATTTTTCCGCGGGCATCGATTCCCCGGTCAGACTCGATTGGACGACGAACAGATCCTTGGCAGTCAACAGACGCACGTCCCCGGGGATCATGTCGCCAGCGGCCAGTTGGATGACATCGCCCGGGACCACTTCCCGGAGCGGTATTTCCTGCGCCTTGCCATTGCGAATGACCGTGGCGGTCACATGAATCATGGCCCGCAGGCGGGCCGCCGCGGCATCGGCCTTGACCTCCTGAAAAAAACGGAGTCCGACTCCCAGAACCACCATGACCCCCATGACCGCGGCCGCCCGGGTGTCTCCCGTGACTGCGGAAACCGCGGCCAGAACCGTCAGGAGGATGACCAATGGATTTCGAACCGCGGCAAGCAAGCGACGGAACCATCCCGTCCCCCGGTCGGACACCACCTCATTCGAACCCTCCACCACCAATCGTCGGGCCGCCTCCTCCGCAGAAAGTCCACCGCTACCACTATCCGCCGCCTTCAACGCTTCCTCCGGCGTTGCCCGCACCGCTTCCATCAATTTCGGCGACGCCTGTATTTTGATGGGGGTGGACACCCGTAAGAAACCGAAGGAGGGGTTGGGCTTTCAGTCCGCGCTTTTAAAATGACTTTGCCGGGCTGCCGCCGTCCGTTCTAGCCGGCAGCCGAGGCAAATGTCGTTTGAGACGCCGGCCTACCGCAGATTCGGCTTCAGGCTCAGCATCACTTCATTGCGCCGGAGAAAGGGGGGAGTCCAGGGAGGGTCAAAATAACCGAAGATCGGCTCCCCTTGTGATTCCATTTTCACCTTCTTGAGCCAGCTTTCCAATTCCTGCCGGGCTTGAAGTTCCCGATCCGCCCGTCGCCCCCCGGAGAAGCGGTACACCGCGAAGCGGGAGGGAGGAAGTTCGCGGATTTCCACCGATGAATCGCTCGGAGTCGGTGGCCGGTTGGTGCGATAGGATTCGGGCAGGACAAAGGCCATTTCCCGCGGCTTTCCCTGCAACATGAGCACCGGTGTGGTCATGGAAATCTTTCCTGAATCGGCATTGCCCCCCGTGATATAGCCAAACAGGCGACCAAATCCATTGTCCGCTCCATCCGATGAGGTGGTGGTCACCGCCACCTGCAGGGAGGGATAATCCCGAATCTCAAAGGAACCGTCCGTCGACCGGACGGTATAGGGCGCACTGGCATAACCGGCGCGGGAGGTGAAACAGCCGGCGACTAGAAGCCCGACACCCAGAACCGCCAGGGTCGAAAGGAGCACTGTTTTCCACATCGAGGGAGGGTAGCTCATTCTTCCTTCGGGGCGAATGGAAACAAACCGGAGGAAACAAAGGCTTTTTCTTCTTCTATTCCGGGCTCTGGGCTTCAATCCGCCCATGGGTCGGAATCGACTGGAAGCCTTCAGTGATGGGGTCATCGCCATCATCATCAC
>CAIPFS010000347.1 GCA_903864375.1 uncultured Verrucomicrobiota bacterium | reverse complement strand
GGGACCCCCTGCCGCCCCTGAGTTATCAGGCCGTCCTATCCTGGTCCGGCATCCGCGGGGTTGTCTCTCTGGCAGCTGCCCTTGGTCTGGAACAGTCCCTCGAAGGCGGACGCCCGTTTCCCTCCCGGGAATTGATCATCTACCTCACCTTCTGCGTGATCCTGTCGACCCTTGTCCTTCAGGGACTCACTTTTCCCTGGTTGGTCCGACGACTGGGGGTGCGGGAAACCAATACCCATCATGCCGCCGAGCGCACCGCCCGTCAGAAGCTGGCCCGGGTGGCCATGTCGGCCCTGGAAGCTCACACACCCACCGATGAAGGGGAAGCCTCGGGCAGGGAAGTCTTGCGGGCCGCCATTCAGGTCCGAATTCAGGAGGCCGAAGACGACGAAATGGCCTCCCTCGGCTGGAGTCGGCGACAGGAACTGGCCCTGGCAACCCGCCGGCTTCGCCTGGCAACGCTGGCTGCTGAACGTGAAGAACTCTTTCGTCAACGACTTGCCGATGAATCTCCGGACGCCGTGCTCCTGAAGCTGCAACAGGAAATTGATTTTGAAGAAGCACGGCTGAGGTCGTGAACGGGGGGGAGGGGCACCTCCAAAATTGGGCGGGGATCGAGGCCATGAACCTGATGGGAATTCCGGCTATTTGGTAGCCGCCGGGCGTCAGTCGGCGCAAATTCCACTTCACTGGGACCCGTTGTTGGATCGCTCGGCGGGTCTGTGCGCGATCCCGCGGCGAAACTGACCAGCGAAACGGCGCCAGCCTATTGCAGGGAGAACTACTCGCGATCGATCAGCGCCGACTCACGTTCGGCGGCTACGTCCCACAGGCGATGGCCGCTGCCGAGCCATCCGAGGGAGGGACGCGCTCCGCAAGTCCCCAATCATTGCGGGGATCATCACCTTTCCCAGTCGAAAGGCACCTGGGTCCGACGGACGGCGGTTTGGCTCAGCTTCCGCGGAATGGCAGAGTTCCGCCACGCCATCCATCCCCGATGATATCCTGCCTGACCCCGAGCGTCCTGGGGCGGGGTTCTGTCGCTCCACAGATTTCCAAATCTGCAGGGCCTCCGGGCGGGCGCAGCGCATCGGGACGGGCTCCAGCCCTTCCGATAGGAATGTTGGCGGCACGGCAGACGAGAATGTCTGTGCTACGGCCTGATGACTGGTTCATGGAGAGGGTTTGCTGGCCGGAAGAGGAGGCAAAGACGATGGACATCGGCGCGCTCTTTGTCATTCTGCTTCAACTTAAGAAACCATATGCGACTTCCGATCATTTCCGCTGCCTTCTCCCTCGCCGTGCTCGGGTTCGGGGTGTCCACCATGGCGGACGAACCCCAATGGAGTCAGTTTCGCGGCCCCAATGCCTCCGGAGTGTCCGATTCCGCCAAACCTCCCGTGACCGTCGGACCCACTCAGGGCGTGCTCTGGAAGGTCGAGGTGCCGTGGTCCCCGTCGTCCCCTGCCATCTGGGGAGACCGGATTTTCCTGACCACCTTTCATGACGGTCAATTGGAAACCCGGGCTCATGACCGTGGCGACGGTCATTTACTCTGGGCCCAAGGGGTCAAGCCGGCTCAGATTGAAGAGTTCCATGGCACCGATGGCAGTCCGGCGGCCTCCACCCCGGCAACGGATGGAAAACATGTGGTCAGTTACTTCGGCTCCTTCGGGGTTATCTGTTACGACATCGGGGGCAGGGAACTCTGGCGTCACCCGCTCCCCCTGGCCCTCAGCGGTGGTCGTTATGGTTCAGGAACGTCTCCGATTATTCTCGGGAATCGTGTCGTCCTGAACCGCGATCAGGACGGTGGCTCTTCGATCCTTGCTCTGAATCTGGAGGATGGAAAGACCGTTTGGGAGACACCGCGCCCCGGCTTCAACGGCAGTTTTGGAACGCCCATCCTCTGGCACAATGGCTCGGTGGACGAGGTGGTGATGCCCGGGGCTGTGCGACTAAAGTCCTACAACCTCGCCACCGGGGCGGAGCGCTGGACGGTGGAAGGCATCTCGAGTTTTGTCTGCACAACGCCGGTCGTCGGCGACGGCCAACTCTTCTTTGCCGCCTGGTCGCCGGGAAAGGCGGACTCGAGTTTTCCCACCGATTGGCCCGCCTTCCTCAAGCAGTTTGATGCGAATGGCGACGGGCGGGTGTTCCTCTCCGAGTTCGACCCGGTGACCCGCGACTTCATCCGCGGCCTGGACGTCGACCGCGACGGCGAACTCACGGAAAAGGACCTCAACACCATCAAGGCCACATCCGCCAAGGCAGAGAATGTCCTAATCTCGGTCAACCCCGGCGGCACCGGGGATATCACCAAGACCCATGTCGCCTGGAGTTACAATCGGGGTCTGCCCTATGTTCCGTCGCCGCTCTTTTACAAGGACCGGATCTATCTCATCAAAGACGGTGGTTTGATCACCTCCCTGGATGCGAAATCCGGCAAGCCATTTTACAGCCAGGAACGGCTGGGAACGACGGGGAGTTACTATGCCTCACCGGTGGCTGCGGATGGACGAATTTATGTTGCTTCCCTTCCTGGGAAATTGACGGTCCTTAAGGCAGGAGGCGATTCGCCTCAAATCCTGCATCAGGTCGAGTTTGGTGAGCGGATTTTCGCCACCCCGGCCCTGGTTGGCGACCGTCTCTACCTCCGGACGCAAAGCCAGCTCTACGCCTTTTAACCGTGGTGTATTGGGTCGCCTAAGGCCTCCGGCAATGTGGCCAGCAAAGTGGAAGCGGCGTCCCGCCGCTTTCTGGAGTGTGGGCATCCCTCCATTTGTCTTGTATTCCTGTCCTCTCAAAGAGGAGGGCCAACGGCCCGAGACCATCCCAGCCTGGCCCATCGGGCCAGGCTGAGCATCATTCGACGAAGGAGGGCTGGAAGCCCGAACTATGGCGCTTCCGGACGCCACCTAGGTCTGATTCCCTTCTTCGCAATCAGGCGGGCGATGGATCGCTCAATGACAGATTCAATTTTTGGAGCCCTTCGCCTTGAATAGAAACGCCTCGGCTTCCTCTCGGCTTGCGACTCGCGGCCAGACAAAATCTTTGCCCTTCGCCAAATTCAAGCGGACCTCTTCCTCTTTGGTTGGGGTGGAATCGCCGCCGTCGTCCTGGCCGTTCTCCCCCTTCGAATAAAGGACAAATCCCTGCGCCGGATCCAGTCGGTAGGTGAGAGTGCCACCTCCCAACGGGTCCCTCGGCGGTTCCTTCAAATCCTGCTGTGAGAGGTCATTCAGCGAGGTGGGCCATACGTCTTTCCATTTTTTGTAGCGGTGTAAAGCAAGAGCCGTGATGGCCAACTGCTGTTGGGTTTCCCCCACAAGGGAATCCCGGAAGACATGTTGGAGGGAAGATTTCCTGGTGGAAAATGGGTATCGAAACTGTTCCCATTTTGACACCGAGGTGTTCGCCGAAAAGAAACTGTCGGTCTGTTCCAGAAACTCCGTTTCCGTGGAAGCCGTCGCCTCATGCCACCCCACCCGAGAGGCCTGGCGTCCGATTTCGAGTGGTCGGGTCAACTTTTGAATCTCCCTCACTTCATCCTGTTCGCGCCAGACATACGTCCAGAACCCCGGCTGAATCGCATCGAGGGTCCTGTCCAGAAATGTCTCCGGGTCATCGTTTCTCAGCAGTTCGGACATTATCTTTGGATCCCCGAGCCCTTTGCGAAGAGCATCAGAATTGGCG
>CAIPFS010000346.1 GCA_903864375.1 uncultured Verrucomicrobiota bacterium | reverse complement strand
CCCTTTAACGATCAAAGCGAGGCGTTTGGTCTCAATATCAGCAACCACATCGTCGGGGCGATCTCGGCCAATGACGGACGTCGGCGCGCCATGCTTTACCAGAATGGGGTGATGCGACCGCTCTTCAGCGTGCCGGATGATACCAACAGCGTGGCCAATGGCATCAATGCGTTCGATCAGATCGTTGGCCAGGCATCGGTTTTCGCCGCCGGCGATTCGGCTCTGAACTTCGACGGAGTCGACGATTCGGTTACTCAGACCAATCTGTTAAGTAATGCGAACGGAGTGGCGCTGGCGGCGGGCAACTCTGCCCACACGGTCGAGGCCTGGATTCAGGTTAATACTCTTCCTTCCGCAAATTTCCGACCATTGTTGCTCGGTAATCCCTCTGCGGGTGCGCATCAATGGCAGGTCAATGCCGACGGCAAGCTTTACATCGGCGTCTTCGGTGGCGACATCGCTTCATCTCCATCGCTCCCGGTCAGTCTCGGAACCTGGATGCATGTGGCGGCGGCGTACGATCCGGCCAGCTCCGCGATATCCATCTATCTGAACGGACAGCCCTATGCGACGAAGACCCTCGCCGGATTAAATCTCCAGGGGATTCCGTTGACCTTGGGTACTCCCCCCCAGGGAGGAACCTATTTCAATGGAGCCATGGATGAGGTCCGCGTATGGCGAACCACACGCACGGCGACACAAATATCCGGCAGCTACCTCGAGCGTCTCCGGGGTGAAGAGACCGGATTGGTTGCCTATTATCCGTTCGATGAGGCCGCCGGCACCACCATCACGAGCGTGGCCCGTGGCGCATTGGCGGCAACCCTAAGCGGCAACCCGTCCCGGGTGGTCCGTGGGGGGCTGCCGGCCCCCAGCCTGACGGTCAGCGATTCGGCTTTACAGTTTGATGGGGTGAGCAGCCGGGTGATCCTGCCCAATCTGCCGCTGGCCAGCAACTCGTTCTCCATCGAGTTCTGGGCGCGCCTCGCCGGAACAAACGGTTTGGCGAACTATATCACAGGGCAGGGGACCCAAGACAATAACCGGTCGCTGCATATCGGATTCCGCCCGGAGGGTCCATTCACCTTTGCCTTCTATGGCAGCGACTTACAAACCGCCGCCCATTATTCCGACACCGACTGGCACCATTGGGCGTGCACCTTCAACGCGGCCACCATGGCCCGGAGGATTTACCGCGATTGCATTGAAGTCGCCGCCGACACGGCGTCTTCCAAATTCCTGGGAACTGGTCCCGTGATGATCGGACGTGCGCCATGGGCCGACAACAGCTGGTTCAAGGGGGCGATCGATGATGTCCGATTCTGGAGTGTGGCCCGGTCTGCGGCGGAAATCGCTGATAATCGGACTACCCGGCTGGCCGCCAACACGCCCGGGTTGCTCGCCTACTACCTCTTTAATGAGGGCGGAGGCGATACCGCCGTGAATCGCGCCACCGGTAATTCCGACGGCTCGCTCCAGGGGGCCATCAGTTGGATCGGTCGCGATTCCGGTGCGTCGCGCGCTTTCCTTTATGAAAGCCAGTCCGGACGTTTGACGTCGCTGGGAACCGTGTCGGGTGGTGGGGCGAGCACCGCCACCGCCATCAACGACTTCGGTCAGATCACCGGCACGGCGGCCAAGGGTTTCGGTCAGCACGCGTTTTTCTACAGTGCGGGCAGATTCAACGATTTGAATGACCTGCTGCCTGAGGAGGAAGTTCTAGACCAGTGGAATCTGGAAACGGGCAACGCCATCAACCGGAGTGGTGCCATTGTCGGCACTGGTACTCACAACGGTCTCAAACGGGCCTTCATTGCCCTGCCGGCCACCGTCATCGGCCGGCCAGTGATCCGTCCCCAGGGGGCTGTCGACAAATACCCGCAGATCACCCTACTTAAAAAGAGTCGGGCAGACGATCGGATCGACAATTCCTTTTACTGGAGCGAGGGGGAGAAGCGGCTTTACGCCATCCGCCCGGTGACCGCGAAAATTGAATGGTTCACCTCTGACAACGTTTTGGTCGGCACCGGGACCAACCTCACGTCCAACACCAACCGCGTTGTCAGCATCTCGGTGAACGTCTGGCCCCGGCAGCCAACGATCCATATCGCAGGAGCTCCCGTGGATTTGCAACCGACGGTGACTGCAGCAAACTACACCTTCCAGTCCCTGATTTATGTCACCAACCGGGCCAGCGTGGAACCCAGTGCCAAGGTCTTCACCAGCCCCGACGAGGGATACACGGTGGCCTTTTATTTGAAAAATGATGGGTTGCCCGTGGACACGACCCAGCCGCCCTATTTCGAAGTCATCCGCACCGTGCCTTGGAACGATTCGCATGCCAAATACACGGAGGCTAACTGTGTCATCGGGCAGGAGGTGACAGATTCCCGCCACACCGAATACCAGGATAAGAACGGCTACGTTCTGTTTGAAAAGACGGCGATTGATGCTTCCGGTCCCGATGCCGCCTATAGTCGCGGGACCCGCCTTGGACCAATCTTGCCGGTGAACCTGGGGAAACCGGGTAACAATACCAATGCCAACCCTGATGACTTGGTGGTGGTGTGGTATCGGACCAACCGGATCGGCGTGGCGTGGGCCAGTGTGCCGGTGCGCTACAGCCCATTTTGGCCCTCCGATGACGCGACGGACAAGATCATCATCGCCAGCCAGAATGGGTCGGGAACATTGGATGCCGCCAGCTATCCCGCCAAGACGGTCTACAATCAACCCGACCTGACTCTCCCGGGCTTTAATCCTAACGAGGAACACGCCCTGATTTCAGCGGATACACTCTACGCCATCCGCAATGACCTCAATTCGGTCAAGAGTTTCTCGGAACCCTACTCCATCCTCAAGTATCGAGACCCAGACACGGATCGCTGGCGCATGCGCGTGTTCAAGGTGGTGGCCGAGGAGGCGCCTTTCTTCTTCACCTATACCGGAACCGTGGGCAAAGAAGTGCAGCCGCCTCTCCCTCTCAGCACGCTCCCGCTGGTGACCGATTCCTACCAACAGCCATCGTATTCGCAGGTTGGTTGGAAGGATTACAAGGGCAAGTTCTATGCCCGTCAGGCCGGGCCGGATGGCGCTCACACCAACCTGGTGATCCGTTGGTTCTATCCCATGCAGCCGGGCTTTTTCCATCCCTATGACGGGGTGCATGTGGGCGATTCGATTGCCTGGCTGGATCATCACAAAGCCAACCAGTTGCTGGCTCCCAATCAGAACATGGGATTTGAAGGGACGCCAATTGATGTCACTTACGAT
>CAIPFS010000345.1 GCA_903864375.1 uncultured Verrucomicrobiota bacterium | reverse complement strand
TCTATCGCGGACTTCACGCAGGAAGCGCAATTGTTCGGGTGAAGCGCCACTGTGCGGCGATCGAGGTAGCACGTCGTTCAAATTGGCCGGAATCCGCCGGGAGACAAGCACACATTCTTTGGGGTCGCCCGCCTGTGGCTCCCGAGACGCCGGGGCAAGGACCGGGCCTAACAGCGAAGGAGGACGGGCCCACCTCCCCATCAAACCTGGGAAGGATGAAACCCGAAGACCGAGGCAACTCCCCCCAGGTGAGGCCATCGGCGCAAGTCCCCGGGAGGGCCAAAGGCCCAAACCATTTCTCCCGACTTCGCCATTCGAAGATTACCACCCAAAGTGTCGCAGACCCTCGAGGGTGCCGTTTCCGGTTGCCTGTTTGGCCACGTAGCCGCCGCCTGCCCGCACCAGGGACTTCACGACGGAAATACCATTCGACGGCGTGACCAGGCAGCGGGCGATCTCCGGTCGGAGCATGGGTTGATCATTCAGATGATCGCCGGCCGCCAGGGTCCGCTCGGGCGGTATGCCGGTGAGCCGTTGAATCTCCTGGAGCGCCGTCCCCTTGCTGTAGCCCCGATGGCTCAGGCGGACGTAAACGTCATTGCGCACGACTGCCAACTGCCCGGCTTTACCGCAAAACTCCTCCAACAACACCTGAATCTCGTCCATCTGCCGGTTGCTTCGGGCGATCACGCACAGCGGCGACCACGCATCGTCATACAAGGTCGCGTCATGCCCTTTCTCGATGTCCGCCATCAACTGACGGATGGCCGGACCATGGTGCTCAAAGACCTCCCGATGGTCGGCGTGGCAGCGGGTATTCCACGGTTCCACCGACTCATAATGTCCACCGACATGCCGGTGAATCTCCCGTTCCACAGCCACCACGTAATCCGGCAGAACCCCGGCATGGGCCCGTCCCAGGCTTTCCATCAGGCTCGAGAAGTCACGTCCGGTGTTGATGACCCAGACGACTCCCTCGGACCGGAGTTCGGTGACACGGGTCAAAAACGCCTCCGGAATCGGGCTATCCCCGAAATCCTCGTGGATGGTTCCGTCAAAATCAGTGGATAGGAGCCGGGGAATGGTGGGCATGGAGATGGTCAGCGCGCTTGCAGCCCGTGACATTCGCCACGATGCTGCCGCCGTCAACTGCCATGTCCGACCTGCAAGCCGCCTACGACGACGCGATGTATGAATACTCGCTGGGAAACTATGCCGGTGCCACCGAGGGGTTCGTGGCCATCCTGGCGGAAGACCCCCAACATTTTGACGCCCAATTGAGTCTGGCCATGTGCCATTATCGAATGGGCGACTACCCCACCGCCATTCTCGAGGGGCTCAAGGCCAGGGACTTGAAGCCCAACGAACAACTGGTTCACACCAACCTTTCCCTGTTTTACATGAAATCCGGCGACAAGACGACCGCCGAGCATCATGGACTCCAGGCCCGCATCGCGGCATGGAAACAGGATATGAGCGCGCCGGGTGCCCCGTCGTCCACGGGTGATGATTCCAGTTTGAAAATGGCGGAATCCAAACCCAAGCCGATGAAGCTCCCGGAGAAATTCCCGGATACCCCGTGGAAGCGAAAAATCCCTCCTCCACCGGCCCAGGCTCCCCTTCCCCCGACGCCACCAGCGTCCGGCGATCTCCCCAAACCGTAGGACCCGGCCCTCGATTCCGTGTCCGTCACCCTCTACGACGTCCTGCCGAGGGACGAGAAAATTGGCAACGACGCGCTGCTCGGACGCTTCCTGGAGTACGTTTCCCGTCGCGGCTTGTCCCTGTACCCCGCCCAGGAGGAAGCCATTCTTGAGTTGTTTGAGGAGCGCAATGTCATCCTCAACACGCCGACCGGATCTGGAAAATCACTGGTCGCCTCGGCCCTCCACTTCAAATCGCTCGCCCAGGGACGGCCCTCCGTCTACACCTGCCCCATCAAGGCGCTGGTCAATGAAAAGTGGCTGGCGCTGTGCAAGGAGTTCGGGGTGCAGAATGTCGGGCTGAGCACCGGTGACGCCACCATCAATCATGGCGCCCCCATCCTCTGTTGCACCGCGGAAATCCTCGCCAACATGGCGCTTCGTGAGGGTCCCCGCTGCGCGGTCCGGGACGTGGTGATGGATGAATTTCATTACTATTCCGACCGCGAACGGGGTGGAGCATGGCAGATTCCGCTCCTGACCCTTCCCAGAACCCGCTTCCTGCTGATGTCGGCCACCCTGGGTGACACCCGCTTTTTCGAATCCGAACTCACCCGGGGCAATGGTCTCCCCACGGTGACGATCTCCGGACGGGATCGCCCCGTGCCCCTGGAGTTTTCCTACGCCGAAACCCCGTTGTCCCAAACCGTCGAGGGCCTCGTCGCGGGCCATCAATGTCCCGTGTATGTCGTGCATTTCAGCCAGTTGGAGGCTGCGGAAAGCGCGCAGGATTTCACCAGCATCAACATTTGCACCAAGGAGGAAAAAGCCGTCCTGGCCAAGGCCCTGGAGGGCTTCAAATTTTCAAGTCCCTACGGTCCCGAGGTCAAAAAGTGGTTGCGCCACGGGGTCGGGATTCATCATGCCGGGCTCTTGCCCAAATACCGGGTCTTGGTTGAACAACTGGCCCAGCAGGGCCTGCTGAAGATTATTTGCGGAACGGACACTCTCGGCGTTGGCGTCAATGTTCCCATTCGCACGGTCCTGTTCACCCGCCTTTGCAAGTTTGACGGACAAAAGACCAGCATCCTGACCGCCCGCGATTTTCATCAGATTGCCGGTCGGGCCGGCCGCAAGGGCTTTGACGACCGTGGCTGGGTCATCGCACAGGCTCCGGAGCATGTGGTGGAAAATCGCAAACTGGAGGAAAAAGCAGCGCGGGACGGCAAGAAGGTGGTCAAACGAAAGCCGCCGGAAAAAAACTTTGTCAACTGGGACCAGAACACCTTCACCCGATTGATCGGGGCTCCTCCCGAACCGCTGGTCTCGCGCTTCCAGGTCTCCCATGGGACGCTGCTGAACGTGCTGAGCCGTCCGGAGAACGGCTGTGATGTCATGCGGACCCTGCTGGACCAGTGCCATGAAGGTCCGAAATCCAAAAAGGCGCTTCGGACCCGGGCCTGGCAACTGTTTCGGGCGCTGGTGGACCGGAAGGTCGTCGAGTTCATTCCCCGGACGGAGTCCGGAAGCTATCTGCGGGTGAACGTCGACCTGCAGGATGATTTTTCGATGAACCAGACGTTGTCGCTCTACCTCCTCGACACGTTGCCCAAACTCGATCCCGCTGCCGCCGACTACAGCCTGGATCTGATCACCCTGGTGGAGTCGATCCTGGAAGATCCCGACGTCGTGTTGCGCAAGCAACTGGACCGGGTGAAGGGCGAAAAGATTGCTGAGCTCAAGCAACAGGGGATGGAGTACGAGCAGCGGATGGAAGAACTGGAAAAGCTCGAGTATCCGAAACCGCGTCGGGACTGGATTTACGAGACCTTCAACGTTTTCGCCGACCAGCATCCCTGGGTCGCCGGCGAAAACATTCGTCCCAAATCGATTGCCCGGGAGATGTTCGAGCAATTCCGATCGTTTGCCGACTACGTCAATGATTATGAGTTGCACAAGTTCGAAGGAGTGCTGCTGCGGCATTTGAATGGTGTCTACAAGGTTCTGGCCCAGACCGTGCCCGATCAGGCCAAGACCGAGCCGGTTCGGGACATGGAGGTGTACCTCGCCGCCATGATCCGGCAGGTGGATTCGAGCCTGATGGAAGAGTGGGAACGGATGCAGGATCCCGATTACCGTCCCACGACCCCGGAAAAGGAGCTGCGTCCGCCCGGTGCCGAGGAGGCGGCCAAAGACATCACCCGGGACACGAAGGCGTTCACGGCGGCCGTCCGGCATCGCATCTTTCTATTTCTGCAGAGCCTGGCCCGGGGCGAGATCAGCTCCGCCCTCCAGGCCATTCCCGCCGTCGCATCGAACGATGAGATCGTCCCGTCTGAGGTGCGTCTCACCACCGCCTGGACCACCTACCGCAACACCCACAGCCGAATCCGACTGGATCCCGAGGCGCGGAATCCCCGGCATACCCACATCCATTTGACCGGGGAAAAAACCCACTGGCAGGTCGGGCAGGTGGTCCTGGACCCGGAGGAACACAACGATTGGACGCTGGACTTTCAGGTGGATTTGGCGGCTTCAAAAGCGGCGTCGGAACCCCGTTTACACTGGGTCCGTTTTGGATTGATCGGCGGATTTGACCCCGAAGTTCCTCCCGCCACTGAACCGACAGCGGTTGACGGATAACGGTTGACCGCCAAGTTCGCGGCTGTGAGCCAACCGACCATCCTCAGCGCCCGTCAACTGACCAAAAGCTATGGGCGCGGAACGGAGGCATTGACCGTCCTCAAGGAGGTCAGCTTTGACCTCGGTGCCGGTGAAACCCTGGCAATTGTCGGCCCCAGCGGCAGCGGCAAGACCACCCTGCTGGGTCTTTGCGCCGGCCTGGACACCCCCACCTCGGGGGAAGTTTCGCTCGGAGGAGAACCGTTCAGTTCGCTCGATGAGGATGGCCGGGCCCGGGTGCGCAATGCGCGCGTGGGATTTATTTTCCAGAACTTCCAGCTCCTGCCCTCCCTGACCGCCCTTGAAAACGTCATGGTCCCGCTGGAGCTCCGCTCGGGAACAGCATCGCAGGAGACGGCCCGGGCTCTTCTCCATCAGGTGGGTCTCGGCAGCCGAACCCATCACTATCCCACCCAGCTCAGTGGTGGCGAACAACAACGGGTGGCTCTCGCCCGGGCGTTCGCGACTCGTCCGCAGCTACTCTTTGCGGATGAACCCACGGGAAATCTCGACGACGAAACCGCCCAACGGGTGGTGGAACTGATCTTCTCCCTGAATTCCGCCGCGGGAACCGCCCTCGTCCTGGTCACCCATGATCTGGACCTCGCGGCCCGTTGCCAGCGAACACTCCGGCTCAAAGGTGGCCGTGTTCTCACCCCGATATGAGCGTCTTGTCTGCCCTGTTGAACCGCTGGACCTGGACGATGGCCTGGCGCGATTCGCAATCGACCCGGGGCCGCCTCTTTCTCTTCTCCCTCAGCATCTCGCCGGGTGTGGCCGCGCTCGTCGCCATCCATTCCCTCGGCGGAAGTGTCCAGAGGGCCATCGGTCAACAGGCGAAGACCCTCCTCGGGGCAGATCTCGTGGTCACCAGCAGAACCCCGATGACTGCCCCGGATGAGGAATGGCTCGCCAGTCTGGGAGGCAAATCCGCCCGCGAAACCAGCTTTTCCACCATGCTGACCACCACCAACGGCAACCGCCTGGTGAATGCACGGGCACTGGATGGCGAATTTCCGTTTTACGGCCAGATGGAGACAGATCCGCCAGCAGCTGCCACGGCATTTCATCGGGGCGAAGGTGTGGTGATTGAGGAAAGCCTGCTCCAACAGTTTGGGCTTAAGTCCGGTGATTCTGTCCGGCTGGGTAAAGCCGATTTCCTCGTGCTGGGGGCACTCCGCAAGGTCCCCGGGGATAGTGTCGCTTTCGGAGCGCTTGCCCCACGGGTCTTCCTCCCGGCCCGCGACCTGGACCGGACCGGCCTGCTCAAAGGGGTTTCCCTGGCCCGCTACCGGCAGTACCTCCAGTTGGATTCCGGGTTTGACACAGAAAAATGGGTCAAGGAGCACCAGTCCGACCTGCGGCAGAGACGGTTGGAGACCGACACCGTCGCCCGCCGTCAGCGGGACCTCGGACGGGCCATGGAAAATCTTTTTCGATTTCTCAACCTCGTGGCCCTGGTGGCGCTCCTGCTGGGGGCGATTGGTGTCGCCAGTGCCGTTCAGGTCCACCTTCGCCGCAAGCTATCGAGCATCGCGGTCTTGCGATGTCTGGGGGCGTCCATCGCTGCCACCTTCGCCATTTACCTCGCCCAGGCCTTGGCATTGGGCGCTGCTGGCAGCCTCGTGGGCATCACTCTCGGAATGGTCGCTTCCACGGCTCTCCCGCGGTTGCTACAAGGCATTCTCCCTGTCTCCTTTCAGACCCAATGGGAATGGACTTCAGCCGCCATCGGCGGTGCCGTGGGTATGGGCATTTGCCTGATCTTCACCCTGCTGCCCCTTCTTGAAATTCGCACCGTTTCACCCCTGGCCGCCATCCGGGCCGCCTATGAACCTCCCCGCCGGCGGGCCGCAGCCACCTGGGTGGTCTACGGGCTGATGGCGCTCGCCGTCGCCGGATTTTCCGGGGCGCAGACGCCCCATTGGTGGGAGGGGTTTGCCTTTACGGGGGGACTGGCGGCAGCGCTCGGTTTGCTGGCCGTCACCGCAGGGCTCATCATCCAGCTGGCCCGGCAGCTGGCCCGGCTCCCATTACCCTTCGTTTTCCGTCAGGGCCTCGCCAGCCTGCATCGCCCCAACAACAGAACTCTCCTCCTGCTGGTGTCGCTCGGCCTTGGGACCTTTCTCATCGTCACCCTGCAACTGACCCGCACTGTCCTGCTGGAACAATTGTTTCCTCCGGGCCAGAAAAATGGCCCCAATGCCCTCCTGTTCGACATCCAGACCGACCAGCGCGACGGACTTCTGGCTCTGTTCCAACGATTGGGACTACCCATTCTCAGCGAAGCCCCAGTGGTCACCATGCGGTTGCAAAAAGTAAAGGAAGTGCCCACCGAAGCGTTGATGCACAAGGAAGGTGACCATCGTGACCGGCCTGATGGACCACCCGATTGGGCTCTTCGCCGGGAATACCGGTCCACCTGGCGGACCAATCTGGTCGAGGCTGAACATCTGACCGCTGGAACCCTGGCCACCCGCTTTCTTGGTGAACCCTCCGTGTCCAATCGTGTCCCGGTCTCTGTCGAGGCCAACATCGCAAAGGAACTGCGGGTGAGCTTGGGCGACACCCTGGAGTTCGATGTTCAGGGAGTCCCCATTCCGTGTGTCATCACCAGTCTTCGCGAAGTCGACTGGCGCCAGCTGCGCCCCAACTTCTACGTCGTGTTCCCCAACGGCGTCCTCGAATCCGCCCCGGCCATGTTCCTCGCCGCAACCCATCTGCCCGACAGTCAGACCAGCGCCCGGCTTCAGCGGGAACTCGGCAAAGCCTTCCCCAATGTCAGCACCATCGACCTCGCCACCATCCTGCAGACCCTTGAGACCATCCTGAACAAAGTGGCCCTGGCCATCCGCTTCATGGCCGGGCTGACCGCCGGGACCGGCGTGGTCGTCCTGATCGGTTCCGTTCTGTCCGGACGCGGTCAGCGGGTGCAGGAAGCGGTCCTCCTTCGGACCCTGGGTGCATCCCGGTTCCAGATTCGCCAAATCCTGTTCACGGAATACGCCGTGCTTGGACTTTTTTCAGCCCTGACCGGCATCCTCCTCTCGGTGGTGGCCAGTTGGGCGCTCGCCCGCTTCACCTTCGAAGTCAGCTATGCCTGGTCGCCAGGTGTCCTCCTGACCGCGTTGGTATTCGTCCCAGCGGTGACCATCGCCGTGGGAATCCTGACAAGCCGCGGGGTGGCCGAGGAACCCCCTCTGGAAATCCTTCGTCAGGAAGGAACGGGCTGAAAAGAACCACATCCCCAACCGCTCTAATTCTCCCTCACGACCGGGTAGTTATGGAAACCTGCGCTAGGCCGTAGCGCAGAAATTCCTGTCTGCCGTGTCGCCGACGTTCAAGTCCGCTGAGCCGCAGCCCATCCCTGAACGTCTCGATTCACCGACGCCCCGGCAGGTTTGGAAACCTGCGGCACAGCAGGCTGGGAAGCCTTCGCTACTGAGGTGCCTTGAGAACGTGAGAAGGAGTGATCCCCGCAATAATTGGGGACTTGCGGAAGCGCGTCCCTCCGTTGGATGTTCCTCCTTCGGAGGGACTTGCGTCCGGAGGGACGCGTCCCGCCACTGCGG
>CAIPFS010000344.1 GCA_903864375.1 uncultured Verrucomicrobiota bacterium | reverse complement strand
GCAATGTTATTTCTGCCGCGCAGCAACCGGTGGGAATCCCAGGAATCACCATCCAGGTAGCTCACGGTGTGGACAGATCCGGCGCTGGTGGTGGCCAATTTCAGGAGCAGGGCATTTCCTGCCACGGTCCCCGACAGGATGGCTCCCCGCTTTCCGTCGATCCGGAAGTCTTCGATCAGTTCGTTCTTCCAGATAACCGGCTGGTCAAACAACAACTCCAGCGTCGATCCGTCCCCGGCGGGGATCCGGGCGTGCAGCAGGTTGGGCGGGGTGACGGGTTGCGGAAACGTTCGGTGGTAATGGTCCCGTTCGACGAGGGGAAAGGTCAGGCGTGCCAGGTCGGCGTACCCCGCTGAAGGGAAATGACAGCCGCCGGCGGGGTCGACCCCCAGCGTCGACATCAGGGACAGGTGGGAAAAGGCCGATGGGAGTTGTCGCTGGATCTCCCGCAACTGATTGTCCGAGCCTCCAAATCCCATGGAACAGGCTTTGGGCCAGATTTGGAACACCTGGTAGCGCTGAACATTGGGAAAATCGGTTTTCCAGGCTGCGGTCAATTCAAGGAAATCACGTCGATAGTTTTCCCATCCGAATCCGCCGGAGGGTCCATCGGCTCCCTGATCATTTTCCCCCTGATACCAGAAGATACCCCGGATGCCGTGGGTGAGTCGCGCCTCCCGGGCCCGCCACAACAGCCGACCATAGATGGTGGTGGTGTCCGCCGGATTGATGGGATTTCGTTGGTGCTGGTCGACGCGAGTGCCCCCAACCGCCCCATTCAGAATACAGATGGGAATCTGTTCGGCCTCGACCAGCCGACGCGCCAGTTCCATGCCCCAATAGCCAATCTGGAATCGCTCACCTTCTCGTTGGCGGTGAACGGCTTCGCCCCATCCACGGACGCCCTCGGGTTCGCCCGACATGCTGCCGAAGGTCCGAATCCATTCGCTGTGAAAGGTCGGTTCGCCCTCACCCCAGTCGGTTGCAACCGCATTCGATTGCCCCTGCAAAACGAAGGCGTCACCGCAGACCAGATTCGTTGCCGAGTGGATGATCTTGAATTCACGTCCCTGCTGAAGCCCCAAAACCATCGCGTAATGAACCAGGCCGGGGCGGAGCGGGACGGAGAAGGAAAAGGCCTGATGGGCCCGAACCGTCTGCCTCCGTTCGGCAAATTTTCTGCCATCGACGGTGACCCGCAGGATCAGCGTGCCTTCGGCATCACCGGAAACGCCGGTGTCCACCAGGAGCCCCCGATTCTGGTCGTCCCGGGCATAGAACTGATTGTCCTCCGGTCTCTCCTCCGGATTGGGCACTCGCCGGACCCATGGATCATTCTTTGGTTCAGACACCTGCACCGTCGCTGACCGCACCACGGGGCGTCCACCGTTGTTGACTATGACCGTCAGGTTCAGGGGTCCGGAGTTCTGCGACCGGAGAAGCCGGAGGGTCTCACCGTGATCTTCATGAATCACCGCCAGATTGGAGATGCCCCACGACCAATCGAGATGGCTTGCAGTCGTGGAAGCCTCCAGGGCGGCGGCATTGTCGACGGTCGGCGTCAGTTCGAGAGGGGTCCGCCCGTCCCATGAAGGAGGCGTCTTGAGAGTGATGATGGGGTCGGGAATCCGTTCGCGGACCCGGATGGGAACGTCCCGGGTCTGAACCCCGTTGGCATCAACGGCCCGGACCTGGAGGACAAAGTGTTCGTCGCTGGTCACACGCCCGGGGTGGAATTGAAAGTGGGTCCGGTCGACGGCCAGGACCGTGTCCGTTTCGTTTCGCCGGAGCACCCAATAGAGCTTTCGAACCCCTCCGGCGGTCGCGGTGAAATCGATGGAAGCTCCTTCGTCGACTTCCGCTTCGGACGGCGACACGGAAAATGGAGCGCCATCGGCCTCCAGCATGCCGACCGCGGTCTGAAACGGCTTTTGACTTTCATATTCCATCCGCGCCCAGTCGGCGGACCGGTCGATGAGGGAAACGCGAGCCTCGTCGATGTCACCCACGAAATCGTACTGGTCATACCATCCCCCGATCCAGAGACGGGCCGGGCTCTTGATGTCCAGGTGTCGGGTGGCGGAACCGTCGAGGCGGCCATTGATGTAGATGCGCCCGTCATGTCCATCGTAGCTGTGGAGGACATGGATCCATTCCCCCAGGGGCAGGGTGGAACCGCCGTTCACATCACAAAAGTCGCTATCAATGTGCAGGTGGGCGGGACTGCGCACCTGCATCCGGATTTTGCTCCCTCTTCCCCCTCCTTCATTTCCCCATCCGATGAGTGTCGTGTTGGCGCGTTCCAGTCGAACCCAGGCTTCTGTGGAATGGGGGGCATTGCCGGAGGGATAGTTCAGGATGTTTTCTCCGCACGAGATGCCCTGGCCCCCGGCAAAATGGCGGGCCTTGCCGATCAGGCCGGGAACGATCGTCGTCCCCACATCCTTTGATTCCAGCGTCCCGGTTTCATCCCGGACATCCCCGCCGAGATGCCATGCGCTCAGGTAGCCATTGGAGGCGTCAAAGACGGGGGTGGAGTCCGCTCCGGCATTGGGATTTCCCCAATACATGCGAATTTCCCGTTGCTCCTGACCTCGAATCATGGGCATTCGCACCCAGATGCTGGCGATTCCCTGTTCCGGGTCCCATTGCGTCACCTCGCACGGGAGCGTTCGGCCGGAGGCGGTTGCAAACCGGATATCCTCGCCACGCGCCTTCGCTTGATGGAAATCGAAATAATCCCGGTGCAATCGGACCAACAGAGGGAAACCCTCCAGAATGGCCGAGGCGGGCAGATTCGCACCCGGTTCGGTCGTCAGGATATGAAGCGCGCCTGCATGTCTCCATCCCGGGTAGGGCGATGACGGCTCCTGGCGGGCAACGCGGGCGTACTCGGCGGCTTCCTGCTGCCAGCGGCCCGCCAGTTCCGTGACCAGCACGGGATTGGCCTCGGCCAGGTTTCGTGTCTCGGATCGATCCGTGGTCAGGTCGTACAGTTCCCACGAGCTTTCCTCCCCGGCGGCGACGATTTTCCAGTGGCCACGCCGCAACGCGCGATTCCCCTCGTGCTGCCACCAGAGTGTTTCATGATGCATGGAACCGTCGCGGGTGAAGAGCGGAACGAGGCTGGCGCCTGGGGGAGCCGGCGCAGGTGAAGCACCCGGGAACGATGCGGCGCCACCGATGCATTCCAGCAAGGTGGGAACGATGTCCACGATGTGACCCGGGGTGTGACGGAGTTGCCCGCCGCCGGAGATGCCTCCGGGCCACCGGACAATGAAGGGGGTGGAAATGCCCCCCTCATGAACCCATGTCTTGTGACGGCGAAAGGGCGTATTGGCCAGGCTGGACCAACCGGGACCGATGCTCAGGAAGGTGGCCCCAGTCCCGCAATCGGCCTCGGGGTCGTGGCCATCGCCCCGGACCATCATTTCGGCACTCGCCCCATTGTCGGACAGGAAGAGCACAAGGGTATCCTGGACGGCGCCCATGGCTCGCACCTGGTCCAGAATTCGCCCGATTTCGCGGTCCATCCGGTCGACCATGGCCGCATGGACGGCCATTTTGTCCGCCTGAAACCGCCGCTGGGCCTGGTCAAGATCGCTCCAGGGCACCGCACGACTCACCTCATGGATACCCAATTGTTTGAGAGCATCGGGAAAATCGTAGGGCGGGCCGACGTTCCGCTCCACGGCCGACAGGGCACTGCCGCCAATCCCCAGGGCCTGCATTCGGTTCCAGCGTTGTTCCCGTAAAAGATCCCAGCCTTCCAGATATCGGTCCCGGTAGCGGGCAATGTCCTCGGGCGGCGCCTGGATTGGAAAGTGGGGTGATGTGAAGGCGACGAAGGAAAAGAACGGCTTGTCCGCGTGGCGGGAAGCATGCTCGCGCAGGCATCGAATGGCATGTTCCGCAATGGCGGTGGTGGCGTAGTAGCCGCTTCCCGGGACAACGGGCGGCAGGGGACGACCGTCCTCCGTATGTTCCCGGGGGGCAAAATAACGGTCGTGATCGTTCAGGCTGTAGGAATGATCGAATCCGTTGTCCATGGGCAGACCGTCGAGGTGCCATTTGCCCGAATGATACGAACGATAGCCGAACGAGCGAAGCCGCTCCGACAGAAGCGGTGCCCAGGTGGGACGTCTGCCTTGCATGCCGCTGGGGATGCCCGGGACGGTATCCCGACGCACCTCCTGGGCATAATATCCGGTGAGAAGGGCGGCGCGGGATGGCCAGCATCGGGCGGTGTTGTAGAACTGCGAAAAACGGAGTCCCTCCCCGGCAAGCCCATCCAGGTGCGGGGTGGCGATTTCACCACCGTAACAACCCAGGTCTGAAAATCCCAAATCGTCGGCCAGAATCAGAAGGATGTTCGGGGTGGTGGCTGGACGAGCCGAAAGCGCCCCGGCAAGAGACAGAAGAATGAGGAGGAATCGGCAGCGAACAAGGAGTCGGAACATGGCCGTGGTAGAAGGAGGGGCTCAGGCGGGGGATGAAGGTGAGCTGGCAACCGAACGGGCTGGGGGACCCGTACGGCCATGACTCCAAGGTGTGGTCGAAGCGGGATTTTCTCCATAAAAATCAGCTCCTGAACGCCCTTTCCCATCCGGTGAATACCGGATGGATTCCAGCGCCTGATTCTGTCAGAATGAACGCTGGCGTTGGTGGATACCCTGTCGTCTACGCACCATGAAAATTCGTTCGAATCCCACTTCATTTCTCGTTTGCTGGTTGGGGGTCGGGTTGGCCTGGATGGGCTGTGCTGCGGAATTCTATGTCAGTCCGGACGGCAATGACGGCAATGCGGGTACCCAGGACAAGCCGTTTGCCCACATCCAGAATGGCGTCAATCGACTGCAACCCGGCGACACCCTCTGGGTGAGGGGTGGCACCTATCGGGAGCGGATCACGTTTCCGCGAAGTGGAGCAGCCCGACAGCGAATTCAAGTCAAAGCCTTTGCCGGAGAAACCCCCTTCATCACCGGCTGCGAACCGATCGTCGGTTGGGTTCGCACCGACAGCCCGTTGAACATCTGGAAGGCTACCATGAAATGGACGTTGGGAGTGGGGAGAAACCAGGTGTTCAGCCATGGCCAGGATTTGATCGAGGCCCGTTTTCCCAACAAACCGGGTCCCAATCTCGAAATGCCGGTGGATGGTCTCTCGCCGTTGTGGCCGACATTTGGTGAATTCTCCGTGCCACTCGATAACGGGAGCAATCGCGTGGGACGGGTGGTCAGCCCGCTTCTCCGGAATCAGCCACCCGATTTTTGGAAAGGGGGCATCTATTTCGGAGTCCACTGGGGTGGAGGGGCGGCACAATCGGGCATCATTGAGAGTTCGAAGGATGGCGAGATCACCGTTGGGGGGCGAACCAGCCAGTGGTGGTTGACGGGGGACAACTATTTTGACCAGGAATTTGGCCGTGGAATGATCGTCGGGCATTGGAATGCCCTGGACCAGCCTGGGGAATGGCTTTGGCAGGACGACACTCTCTATCTGATTCCACCCGATGGGGCACAACCGACCGACATTGAAGCGAAGTCGCGGCCCCTCGCGTTCAATCTCTCCGGAAAATCCTACATCACCATCAGTGGATTTCATGTGCATGCGGCCTCTGCCCGCATGGAGGATTGCTTTGACTGTTTGATCGAACGTTGCGAGTTCGACCACATCTCCCATTTCACGCGGACCTACGCCCTGGACAAACCAGAACAGAATCGCGACGTGGTGACCCTGGGCGAGGCCGGCATCTTCATCAGTGGGCGGGACAACGGAATCATCAGTTCCACCATCCGCATCAGTGCCGGTGCGGGCATCCAATTGCGGGGTTATCACCAGACCGTTCATAATTGCCTGATCGATCAGGTGGACTATGCCGGCCACTTCATGAACGCGGTGACCGACGGGGTGACCGATTATTTTGAGACGGAACACCAACTGCTCGGCGGCCACGTTGTAACCTTCAACACGATGCAGAATGCCGGACGGCATTTCTTCAATATTCACGGCAATGGAACCGCACTGGCATCCTGGAACCGGCAGCCCATGGATTACATGGCATCCCTGTTCGCTCACAACCATCTCCATGACGGACTGCTCTTCACACGGGATGCCGGATTCATCACCAGCTTTTTCACCAGTGGCGGCACGTTGAACGGACTGAGGACGCAGGTGGCGCGCAACGTGATGCACGACAATCACGATTTTGAGGCCATGCGGCTGGGAATGCTGGGAATGATCTACCTCGACAATGGGACGCGCGATGTCGAAGTCCGTGACAACCTGTTCTGGGCCAGACCCGGGACCGCCCAGAGCCTCTACTTTCTCAATACCCCCAACTACAACATCGAATTCACCAACAACGTCTTCCACGGGCTGTTCACCCGGACCAGCGACGAGCTGAGGCCGGCCGACTTTCCCGCGGGAAAGCCGTTCCGGTTCGGGCATGATTTTGAAAATCCCCCGCCGCTCATCCGTTGGCCGCCCCTTCAGTCCCGGGACCTCTCCGTCGTGAGGCATTCCCGCGATGGCGTCGATCTGGCGGTCCCCGTGGCG
>CAIPFS010000343.1 GCA_903864375.1 uncultured Verrucomicrobiota bacterium | reverse complement strand
TGGTGGTGGTCCGGACGTCGACGCCGAGCCAGATCGAGATCATGACAGTCAAAAGCCTGACCGCGGTGGGCAGTGGTCGATACAACGCCGTGGTGAGGCGGGCTGGATTTGGCACAGTGCAGGGCGGCGATGGCTCGAGCAACTGGACCACGAGCGACAAGGGGTGGTTCATCTTTCGGTCCGAGTTGTTGCTGTTTTCCCATGAGCAAATCCCCGCGCTGGCCAATGCCGGAACGGCCATCACGTTCCGGTTGGTGCCGGAATCGCCATGGTATCAGGCGGACGTGGCGGACTTGTACGTGGCGGACTTGTACGTGGCGGACTTGTACGTGGCTGGATCGAGCAATTACAGCCTGACCGTGGAGACCACCTACACGCCGGTGGACCTGTATGCTCCCGCGATCTCGTTCGTGTCGCTGACCAAGGCCGGGTCAGCCATTTCGTGGTCGACCAATTACGCTCCGACAGACGTTTTCGTCGCAACTCTGACCCTGAGTGATACTCAGGGCGACATGGTGAGCGGATCGCTTGCGGCCACCATTGGAACCAAGTCGGTGCCGCTCGCTTTGACTGGGTTGGCTGGCGCGGTGACCACCAGCCGGACTGTCACCATTAGCGGGCTGACGGACGGTGACTGGCGGTTGGTCGCGACGGTGACCGATGCCATTGGTCGGACCACTACCAAAGCATGGCCGAACGGCGGTTCTGATGGGTTGCTGAAGATCCGGACAGCTGGCGGTGGTGTGGTGGTGCCTCCATGCGCCACGCCGGCAGGTGGCAATTTCGGCCAACCGGTGACTCTGTCGGTAACCCTTTCGTGCGGGACTGGTGGGGCGACGATTGAGTACGTCATTACTCCGCTGGGAGGAACGCCGAGTTGGCCCGGCACTACTTACAGCTCGCCTGTGAGCGTTACCACGGGCAACACTCTTTGGTGCCGTGCATACACAGCGGGTCCGACCTACAGCGTGGTGGTCAGTTACGACTTCGCGGTCACACCTCGAGGCGGGCGGCAGCAGTTCTGACGGGCCACTGCCGCGTGGCGGCAGTGGCGGTGCAGCGGGCCTGCCGAGCTGCGATGGGCGCAACCCATTTCAGTCAATCGGGCAACCCATTTCAAATTTTCGGCGGCGTTACCGAAGGTGGTTTGGACCGGCAGCAGCTCGCCGAGGGGCCTTTAGACCGGGAGAGATGATGATCCCCGCAATGATTGGGGACTTGCGGGAGCGCGTCCCTCCCACGGGCGGCCCGGCAGGAGAGATTTGACCTCCCCGTCGATAGATTGCACTCCCCCTGGAATCAGCGCTCCGCTACACTGCGGTGGAGTATCGATTCGAAAACTGACCTATGCCCAATCCTTGGACCGGAAAAGGAAACCCGTACACCCGCAAAGAAGTCGTCGAACGGCTTCATGAGACCCTGCGCCGCGGCGAGCCGATTATTGCTGCCGGAGCTGGTACTGGCATCAGCGCCAAATTCATCGAAAAAGGCGGGGCCGACCTGATTATCATCTACAACTCCGGTCGATTCCGGATGAGCGGACACGGCTCGACCTGTGGCTTGATGGCCTACGGAGACGCCAATGCCGTCGCCATGGAGATTGGCGAATATGAGGTGCTCCCGGTGGTGGAGGAAATCCCCGTCATCTGCGGAGTTCATGCCACCGACCCCCGCCGTCGGATGTGGCACTGGCTCGGTCAGGTCAAGGCCATGGGTTTCAGCGGCGTCAACAACTTCCCCACCCACTGCATCGTGGATGGTCATTTCCGGCAGGTGCTCGAAGAGACCGGCATGAGCGTCAAGAAGGAGTTCGAAATGGTGGCCCTGGCCCATAAGATGGACCTGTTCAGCATCGTTTACGTTTCGAGCCCCGACGAGGCCAAGGCCATGGCCGAGGCCGGAGCGGATGCGATCATTGCCCACGTCGGAACAACGGTCGGCGGCAGCATCGGGGTCACCAGCGCCGTGGTCAGCATGGACCAGGCGGTGGAACGCACCCGGGCCATCATCCGCGCCGCCAACGAGGTGCGGAAGGGGATCTTCTATCTCAGCCACGGCGGCCCCATCGGAGCGCCCCAGGATGCCGCTCACGTGAACCTTCACACCGGCTGTGTGGGATTTGTCGGCGCTTCCAGCCTCGAACGGATGGGCGTCGAGCAGTCCCTCGTGGATATCACCCGCCAGTTCAAGGGGATTCCCACCCCAGCCGCGACCGAATTTCTTCGCGACGCCTCGTCGAGCCAATAGGTCGCCGATGGTTGCCTGACCATGAGCTCTCCCGAACTTCCTCTGGCGTTGCGGCGGTTTGTGACCGCCGCCGAAAAGATCGACATCCAGTCTCCGTGGACCATCGAGGAATGGCTGAGTCGTTCGGATATCGTGCCCAATCAGCAACTTCTGCTGGTGCGTGCGAACATGGAACCCGGGCGCTGCCACCCCTTCCATACCCATCCCACCCGCGAGGAAATCATCTACATCCTCTCCGGGAGGGCCGAGCAATGGTGTGGCCACGAACATCGCATCCTGGGCCCCGGCGAAATGGTCCTCATTCCCCAGGGAGAGGTGCACGGAACCTACAATCCCTTCCGGGAGCGTCTGGTCTTCCTGGCGATCCTTTCACCCTCCCAGGCCCCCGAACCGGGCATCGTCGATGTTTCCTCCCAGGAACCCTGGGCCTCCCTGCGGACCGGTTTCGCACCGTGTCAGTAGGAACGCTCATTTCATTAGAGACAAACACGGCCTCATCGTGATACTAACCCTGTTTCCAGCAGTTTTTCGGCGACTCTTTGGGAGTCGGCCTCGTCTCCACCACACATGAAAGCAAGTGCAGCGTCCAAACGTTCCGGCATCCTCGCCGGCGGCAACTGGATCATCGATCAGGTCA
>CAIPFS010000342.1 GCA_903864375.1 uncultured Verrucomicrobiota bacterium | reverse complement strand
CCCGGGGGCGCTGCTTCGCACCGCATTCCGCAAACCTTAGATGTGCGGCCCAGTCTCACCCCTGTCGATGCTCCCGGAACACTGCTGAATTACCCGGACGAGTTGATGATCGACTGGGGCAACACGCCGCCCGGCAGCAAGGCGAGCATTTACTGGCCCCAGGTCCATTCGGGGGATGTGCTGGCGCTCGCCGCCAAGCTCTACAGCCACAACGACCTTACTGCATCGGATCCCCACACGATTTCCTGCACGGTTTCAGGAGGGGTGACTTACGTACCGATCCCGCCGGGAAGCGGCGACAACTTTGCCGGGCTTCTCACCGTGGATTTGCCGACCTCCGTGGTCACCGGGCAGGAGTTTAACATCGTCGTCCGGCGAATAACGACCCGCCGGAATCTAAAGTCCGATGTGAACCGCAAGGCGGCACCGGTTCGCCCGGTACCGGCTGTTGCAGCCCGAATCGATGTTCCTTCCAATCCGGAAAAGCATTCATTGCCGACGGCCCCGGACCGGGATTCAATTTTCTCCAATCGAAAGCGGATTGGCAACTGGCGTTACGTGACGGGGACTTTCCAGGTTCGTATTCCGGTGGGTTCACCGGCGACGTTGTTGGGACCGGAGCGCAATACGCTGGCCATCTTCAAGTGGCGCTTGTTGAAGATGTCGCCCGCCAATCGTTGGTACCCTGTATTGCAACGGTACATCCAGTACCTTGGAGCCCGGGTGAGCGACCTCGGGGGCAATCCGGATGCCGTGCCCCCGTCACCGCTCGGCTATTGGGAGGCCCCGCCGACCCAGTCGGAACGGGAGGTGAAGTCCTACTCAGGAAAAATCACCGAGGTGATCTTCGGTTGTCACGGACAAATGGAAGGATTTGTCCTTCGGGAGTGCTGTGATCGTTCGCACCGATTCACGGCATGTGACGATGACATTCAAGGGATCGTGCTTCAGGCGTGCACGGGGCGGTTTGAGGTGACCGTAGAGACCTCGGTCAAACATCCCCATTCGGTTCATCGGCTGATCGTCCGAGGGTGACTCGGTTCCAGCCGGAGCAGCAGCTCCACCGTCCGGGCTGCGGCGACGAAGCCGAAGGTTCCCGTGACCGGAGTGGCGGAGCCGTAGCCCCAGTTGCAATTCAATCGCCGGGAGGAATCGTTGCTGTCGGCAGGTGCTGGTGTGTCTGCCACCGTTCCGTCGGGCTGGGGATGAAGCCGGGATTCGGTGGAGAAAACGCACGAGACACCCATCGGTTCTGGTGAACGGGGAAAACCGTGATGTTGCCGGAGGTGCTTTCGCACATCGCTTAGGAGCGGGTCATGGGTCACCGCTTGAAGGTCCGCGGTTTGAATCCGGGTCGGGTCGCGGCGGCCACCGGCTCCACCGCAGCTGACGCACGGAACTCCGATGTGTCGGCACCAGGCAATCAACCGGCATTTATTGGCAACGGAGTCGATGGCATCGATCACGCAATCGGGCATCGGCAAAGTGGGGTCCGACACCCATTTCCCCGATTCTTCACGCACGCCCAAAAGCCGGGCGGCGGATTCTTCAGTAAAGAACTCCTGAACAGCTTCGAAAGACCCGTGTGGGTTGATCAGGGCAAGGCGCTCGGCCATGACCGTGACCTTGGGGAGGCCGACGGTTCCTTCCAGGGCGGGCAACTGGCGATTGACGTTGCTGATGCAGATTTCATCGAGATCGACCAGGCGGATGTGGGAGATACCGGACCGGGCCAGTGCCTCGGCTGCCCAGGTGCCGACCCCTCCCAATCCGACAATCAGGACGCGAGACGAACGAAGTTTTGACAGGGCCTCCTGTCCATACAACCGGGCGATGCCCCCAAACCGGCTTTCAAAATCGCTCATGACCGACGACGCTCTTAACTCAAAACCACCGGAGGCCGCGTTTCAAAAAGGGAGGCATCTGGAAGCGACGGCAACGAAGTGGGAAGCAATGCCACCTCAGCATCGACCGCCGCGATGATGGCATCCTCGGAAAGGACGCTGGAGCGGTTCACCGACCGAGCCAGTCCGTTGAGCGTTTGGGCACCAAAATTCACGAGACCCTGCCGCAGGGGCAGATTGAAAACCGCCAGGTACACACCGTAGACGAGGGGATGCCATCCCTGGGCACGACCCGCCTCAATGGCTTCGAGGTATCGGGTTATCACCCGCTGGTCGCGGAGGGCTCGCAGTCGATTCAATTGACGCTGGCCCACCCGGCGACTGGCCTCGGCGAAGGGGAGAGTGACAGCATGAATCCCCCAAGCCTGGTCCAAAGCGAGCAAATCACGGGCGTTTCCCTGTCGGGCGAAGTCCCAAGCTTGAAGCGTTGCGGGCCAATCCCGACGTCCAAGGACTTCCTGCCGAAAATGAGTCAACCAGGCTTTCAGGCCGGGGAGTGTGGCAATCGAATGGGGGGGCACGCCCGGCGGCCACGCGGACGGCGCGGTGGAAGACCCAACCCGTTCCACCAGACTGGCCACGTCGGAAAGCATTTCCGTCGCGTCAGCCCGCGGGAGGGTGGATGTCGTTCGTCTCACGCGCCAAGGGTACCCCGGTCTTTTGGCGTGGCCAGTGTGTTTTCGAGGGGGGAAGGAGAAGACGACCATTGGAACCGGGCCAAACCCGCTTGCCACCTCCTGCCGTCGGCGGGCATGGTCGTGCCGTGTCGACATTCTCCCACCTCACGCCGGAAGGAACGGTCCGAATGGTGGACGTTTCTGCCAAACCCCCGTTGCGCCGGGAGGCTGTTGCCCAGGGCGAAATCCTCCTTCAAGCGGCCACACTGGAGCTCATCGAGTCGAATCAAGTGGCCAAGGGGAACGTGCTGGCGACGGCCCGGCTGGCCGGAATTCTGGCAGCCAAACGAACGGGCGAATTAATTCCCCTGTGTCATCCCCTGCCCCTGACGTTTTGCGAGGTGGATTTCCAGACCCCGGATACCCGGGACCGGCTCCTGATTTCGGCGACCGTTCGGATTGTCGCCTCGACCGGAGTCGAGATGGAGGCTTTGACGGCGGTGAGTGTGGCGGCGCTGACGATCTACGACATGTGCAAGGCGGTCGACAAGGCGATGGTGATCGGCAATGTCCGATTGGTAAGAAAAACAAAAATGCCGCTGGAGTAGTTCTCGCGGGGTGAATTCTGGAGCCCCACAGGGAGGAAAAGGGACGGCCCATGGCAACGCAATGGCTGGATTCCCTCCCTGAAGATCGGGGCACCCGTGGGCCCCATTCCGCCGACGCCGGATTCATCTCAAAGAATTCAGTACTGACTGGCGGTCAACGCCTTTGTGCGCCGCCACCGCCCGGACGATGGCGTTGAGTGTTCCCAGCCGAAGAGTCTCGTGGTTGGGGACGGAAAGCCGCTGATGGCTTGGATGCTCCGTCGTCAATCTCACGGGACTGCCCTCCTGGTGGACCTTTCGATAGGCCCCATCACGGCAGAGCACCTTGACCAACTGTGCGCCGATTAAATCGCGGGGAACCTTCATCCAACGGCCAAAAGTTCATCCCGAACCAAATGCAGTCGAAT
>CAIPFS010000341.1 GCA_903864375.1 uncultured Verrucomicrobiota bacterium | reverse complement strand
TGCCCAGGCGGGCATCGTCACCGACGGAGTCCATACCAAGGCCAAGATTCAGAACATATCCCCCGCGGAAGTTCACCGGTTGCTGGACGAGGGAAACGTGGTGATTGTGGCGGGGTTCCAGGGGCAAAGTTTCACTGGCCAGATCACGACGCTGGGGCGCGGCGGCAGCGATTTGACGGCCATTGCCCTGGCAGCGGCGCTCAAAGCCGATCTGTGCCAGATTTACACGGATGTTGACGGGGTTTATACAGCCGATCCCCGGCTGGTTCCCAATGCCCGCAAGCTCCCGGAGATTTCCTACGATGAAATGCTGGAATTGGCCGGGAGCGGGGCCAAGGTCATGCAGCTTCGGTCGGTGGAATTCGCCAAAAAATTTGATGTCGTTTTCGAGGTTCGTTCCAGTCTCAATGATCACCCCGGTACAATTGTGAAAGAGGAAACCAGCAGCATGGAGGACGTCGTTGTCCGCGGCGTCTCGCTCGACAAGAATCAAGCCAAGCTGACGCTCTTCGGCGTCCGCGACGAACCGGGCCGGGCCGCCCGTATTTTTCGTGGTCTGGCTGATGCCAACATCAATGTCGACATGATTGTCCAGAATGTCAGCCATGAGGGCGGAATCCGGCAGACGGACATCAGTTTTACCGTCGACAAACCCGATCTTCTGAAGGCTCGTCAGGTCATCGACGGGCTCAAACCGGAGATTGGCTTCAAGGAAGCCGTCGCGGACGAGAGCATTGGCAAGGTGTCGATCGTCGGTGTGGGCATGCGCAGCCACAGCGGTGTGGCCGCCAAGATGTTTGACACCCTGGCCCAGGCAGGGGTGAACATCGAAATGATCTCCACCAGCGAGATCAAAGTCTCGGTGGTCATTGCCGCCGACAAGGGCGATCTGGCGATGCGGGCGCTCCATCACGCCTTTCTGGAATAAGCCCCGGGTTTCGAAATGTCTCCAGTCCGCCAGTTGTCGGTTGCCCTTCGGGTCATGGCCGGCCTGGACCTGCTGGCGGTGCTCGCCATGGCGGCTCCGTGGACCTGGCTCGCCTGGGCCGCCCGACTCAACGGGTATGAGATCGGTGAGACCGTCCCGTTGGTGCATTACCTGACGCGGACCGCCTCGGGCATGTATGTGGTTTATGGGGCACTGCTTTGGTTTCTGTCACTGCGACCGGTTCACCATGCTTCCGTGATCCGATTTCTTGCCTGGGTGTCCGTGCTACATTCCGTCTCCGTACTGGCGGTCGACATGGCTGTTGGCATGCCGGCGTTCTGGTGTGCATCGGAATTTGGAGGCCATCTGGCGGAGGCTGCCATCGTGTTGGTCCTGCTTCGCCGGGCAAAATTATAGTCCGCTGGTTTCATGAAGCATCTCTCCCGCGCTCAGGAAGTCTTTGCCATCGAACAAGCGGCCCTGGCCGCCGTGTCGGCACGGCTCGGGACTGAATTTGACCGGGCGGTGGAATTGCTTCTGCCGGTCCTGAATGCTCGCGCCAAAGTAGTGGTGGTGGGAGTGGGCAAATCAGGCAACATCGGTCGGAAAATCGCCGCCACCCTGAGCAGCACCGGGACAATCGCCGTGGTCCTTGACTCCGTCGATGCGCTCCATGGCGACCTCGGGATCGTCAGTGAAGGAGATGCGGTCATCGCGCTCAGTTATTCGGGGGAATCGGAGGAATTGATCCAGCTGCTCCCGCCCCTCAAGCGGTTTTCATCCGTTTTGATTGCCCTGACCGGAAATTCGAAATCCTCCCTGGGTCGCGAGGCGACGGTCGTGCTCGACTGTCAGGTTCCCCAGGAGGCCTGCCGATTCAATCTGGCTCCCACCTCCAGCACGACTGCCATGCTCGCGATGGGGGACGCCCTGGCGCTGGCATTAATGGATGCCCGTGGCTTTACTGAACGTGATTTTGCCGCCCGGCATCCCGCCGGCGCCATCGGGCGGTCGCTCTGGGTTCGAATTTGCGACATCATGCGTCGGGGCGATCGCAACGCCGTCGCAGCCGGCACCCTGACGGTGCGTGATGCGCTGCTGGTCATGACCCGGGCAAAATCGGGTTCTGTGGGGGTCGTCGATGCGGAGGGTAGATTGGTGGGGGTCTTCACCGATGGGGACCTGCGACGTCGGATGTCGGTCGACGAAGCCATCCTGTCGCGTCCGTTGTCGGACGTCATGACCCTCCGCCCCATCACCATCGATGAAAATGCCCTGGCGGTCGAGGCCCTCCGTATCTTCCATCAACGCGACATTGATGACTTGATCGTGGTGAACTCCATGCAGGAACCCGTTGGAATGGTGGATTCCCAGGACCTGCCCAAGCTCAAGCTGATGTAGTATCCCGGCGGCGTTTGTCCGATACCGGGATGGTGTTGGGAGGCCTCACGAAAACCGGTCGTCCGTCCATGGGTCCGCAGTATTGGAATACCCGCGCACTTCCCAAAACCCCAGGATATCCCGGTCAAGGAAGGTGATCTCCCGAATCCATTTGGCCCCTTTCCAGGCGTAACGTTTGGGGACGATGACGCGGGCCGGGCCTCCATGTTCCCTCGGCAGGGGTTGACCATTCCAGGAATGGGCGATCAACACGTCGTCATCGAGGCAGACTTCGATGGGGTTGTTCGTTGAATAGCCATCATAACTCTTAAAAAAGACGTGGGTGGCGGACGGCTTGGGGCGGACGAGGTCGGCCAGTGTGAAAAACGCCACCCCCTGAAACGGCATGTCAAACTGACTCCAGGTGGTGACACAATGAAAGTCACTCACGTCGCTGAACTGGGGCAACGACATGAACTCCTTCCACGACAATGCGATGGGGTTTTCAACGTGGCCTCCGATCTTCAAGGTCCATTGGTCCGTGGAAATCTCGGGTTTCACCCCCAAATCCAGCACCGGAAAGTTATGGACCTGTCGTTGACCGGGAGGCAGGCGGTTTTCAGACCGCACCGTCGGCCTGGCCTGACCGGCCATTTTTCGGGCCCATCGTTCCTTTGCGGCAATGTATGCCTCTTTCATCGGAACCAATGTGCGATCCAAACGAATGGGCGCAACCTTTCGCAATGAGGTCGACCTGGGCGCATTCAACAACGGTGTGGAAGGAAAGGGTTCACAACGAGGCATAAAGGGCACGGAGGTGGGGCAAGGCGGTGTGCCAGGGAAGCTTTGCGGCGATGGAGGAGCGGAGCCAGCGGAGGAGTTTGACGGAGAACTGGACGGGTTTAAGGAGGGTGTCCCAAGTGGATGGCCAGAGACGACCGGCATCGAGGGTTCGTTGTTTCAGTTGGTTGAGACGCTCCTCGCGGCGGCGTTCATCGGGCAGGTTGGTGATCTGTTCCCGAGTTGC
>CAIPFS010000340.1 GCA_903864375.1 uncultured Verrucomicrobiota bacterium | reverse complement strand
GGGTTGGACATCCTCATGGAAAATCCCGCCAAAATCGACGACGCGGGTGATCAGGGGGATATCGAATTGCTTTGCGGCGGGCAGCAATAGGGATCCGGGCCACGGTTCGAACGGATTCAAAATAATCATCGCCCAGTCCAACAGGGCACCAAACCGTTCGAAGCAGAGCAGGAGGTCGAGGGTAAAGCCGTTGGCCGGACCGGGCGCCACACCCAATTGGCGGGTTAACCCGGCATCCACCAGCTTCTGCATGCCATTCCACACCGAATCCTGGGTGTATCCGATGGAATCGGGATTATGCAGAAGGACCACGTCAAAGGAGGAGGCCTGACAGCGGGTGAGCGACTTTTCGACGGCGGACCGGAGAAAGCTGGCGTGATCCTGCGAGGAACGCAGTTGAGGGTCGGTAAACCGGGGATATCCCTTGGCACCATCCCGTCGGGTGGCATAGAAGTCGTGGCCAACGGTTCCAACCAGGCAATATGAATCCCGGGGGATGCCCTGAAGGGCTCGTCCCAAGAGTTCATCGGCCTTGCCCAATCCGTAGACATCGGCGGTGATAAAGGTGCGAACTCCCTGGTCGTAAGCGGAGTGGACGAGACGAATCCATCGCTCCTCATCGATGGCCTGACCGAAATTCATGAATCGGCCTCCACTCCAGGAGCCGAAAGAAGTTAGCGTCACATTCATAGGTTTACTTCAGAATAGGTCTCGAGTCATCTGGGGCGCAAACCGAATACCATGTTCCACGTGGAACAAACTTGGCAGCCCGGAGTGGTCTTCTAGCCTTGGCATTGCCTATGTTTGTGTATCCCAAACGCTACGACGTCATCGTGGTTGGTGCCGGTCATGCCGGGGTGGAAGCGGCGTTGGCGGCAGCTCGCATGGGATGCCAGACCCTTCTGCTGACCATCAATCTCGACACCATCGGGCAGATGTCGTGCAACCCGGCCATTGGTGGTCTCGCCAAACGCCATCTGGCCCGCGAAATTGACGCCCTGGGAGGGGAAATGGGACGAACCACCGATCTCACCGGGCTTCAATTCCGGATGCTCAACACCAAGAAAGGTCCCAGCGTTTGGGCACCCCGGGCTCAATGCGACAAAAAAGCCTATCAATTCCGGTTGAAATGGGTCTGCGAACGGCAACTGAATCTGGATTGCAAACAGGGTCAGACGGTCCGACTGCTGCATCAGGACGGTCAGGTGATGGGCGTCGAAACGGCGCTGGAGGTTCAGTTTCTGTCCACCTGTGTTGTCGTGACCACCGGAACCTTTCTCCGCGGTCTGATGCATACCGGCAGCAATCAACAATCCGGCGGAAGAGCGGGGGAATCCGCCGCCATGGGGCTATCAGGATCGCTCCAGGAGGTCGGACTGCAACTGGGACGCCTCAAAACCGGCACACCGCCGCGATTGGTTCGGCGCTCGATTGATATGGATCGATGCCAGCCACAACCCGGCGATGAACCGGTCCCGTGGTTCACCTATTGGAAGGACGACCTGTGGAACGACCCATTGTTCCACGTGGAACAATCCAAAACCACCAACAGCTCTCCCTACCCGCCCGGTTCCATCCTCGCCCAACAGGGACACCAATTGCCCTGTTATCTGACTCGTACGACTCCTCGAACCCGGGAGCTCATTCTGGCCAATCTCCATAAATCCCCGATGTATTCCGGGGTCATCGAAGGAATCGGCCCCCGTTACTGCCCCAGTATCGAAGACAAATTCGTTCGATTTGCCGATAAAGAGCATCATCAGGTCTTTCTGGAACCCGAAGGCATCGCCACCGACGAAATTTATGTCAATGGGTTCTCCACCTGCCTGCCCTTTGAGGTCCAGGTGGAGTTGGTCCGGTCCATCGTCGGTTGCGAAAATGCCGAAATCCTGCGTCCTGCCTACGCGGTTGAGTACGATTTCTCAGATCCCACGCAGCTTTACTCCTCACTGGAAACCAAGGTTTGCCGGAATCTCTTTCTCGCCGGCCAGATCAACGGCACTTCCGGTTATGAAGAGGCCGGTGCACAGGGCTTGATGGCCGGTATCAATGCCGCCCGCCGGGTTCAGGGCCTACCGCTGGTGGTTTTGGGTCGCGACCAGGCCTATATCGGTGTGTTGATTGATGATTTGGTCACCAAGGGAACCCAGGAACCCTACCGAATGTTTACCAGTCGCGCCGAATACCGGCTGCT
>CAIPFS010000339.1 GCA_903864375.1 uncultured Verrucomicrobiota bacterium | reverse complement strand
GGCCCCGGATCCAACGATCAGGTAGTCGAAGGGCGAGGTGCCGGGCGTCCCGGCCTGCCCCAGCAGGTCCGCGGCCACCTCTTCAGGACTGCGATCCGGATTCCTGGAATTCTTCATGTTCGGGGTGGGCTGCGGTCCGGTAGGGGATTTCGGGCTCACAAGGTTTTTAGGAAGGCAATCAATGCCTCCTTGTCGGCTTCATTCTGGACTGGGTCGGCATTGAGCGTCTCGCCAAACAGATGTCCGCGATCGAGGACAAAGTCCGGGCAGTTGCTGGCATCCAGCAGCGGCTGGCCGGCGATGCGGGCAAAGACCTGATAGGCGGCCTCACCCGAAAGCCCCTGCTTTTTGATTTCAGCCATCGCCAGAATCAGTGAAACAATCGCCTTCGGCAGCTTGGGCGACTCGGAATCCATGCTCATGATGAGGTTGACCGGAGTTCCCCGGGGGATGGGTCCCAGCCGGATGGGCAGGGGTCCGATGGTGCGATGGACGACGGGGAGGGCCAGAATGACCTGCCCGTGAATAAACCGATCGGCGGTCCATCCCAGGGCAGCGGTCAACAGGGTCAGAGACAGAAAGAACACCCGGGCAAATCCGATTAGGGAGGGCTTCCATAACCAGAGGATGGCCAGACCAACGGCTGCCGACAGAACCGTCAGACCGATGGAATGATGCATCAGAACTCCGGCATAAATGAGGGACAGGAGCAGGAGTCCCAGCAGCAGGCGGGCAGCGCGGTCGGATTCAGGGCGGGCCTGGATGAAGATAATGCCGAAGACCGTCAGCAGCACCGCCAGTTCCCACCATTGCCAGGAGCTCCATGCCAGCAGGTTGGTGGCACCCATGATCAAGACGCCAACGGTGCTTCCGCCACCGCCCAATCCGCTTTCGGCCAGCAGGACGGCGATCAGGACGGCCAGCCCCAGAAGAGTGATGCCCAGATAGCGTGGGGTCGGCTTCAGGGTGAGGCCGGCGAGAAGGACGACAAGGACCACCCACAACCACCGACTCAGGATGGAGGTCAGCACTTTTCCCAAAACCCCCTCAATGAGTGGTTGAATGAAGGCGGGGGGAAATTCCAGGGAGGTGTCCTGGGGAATGCGGTAGATATAGCCTGTATCCCGGCTGGCGGCAGGCGATTCCCCACCGCGCAGGTCGCCGAGCCGGCTGACCACCCGGTCGAGGGGAATCGGATGCGGTTCCTTCAGCTGAACGTCTGAGAGCCAGTGCTTTTCACTATCGGATAAGACCAGTCCACGGCTGGAGCGTTTGTCGGCCCAAAGCATGCGGCGAATGGCGTCGGTGAACTGGACCAGCCGCCCCTTGACCGACGGATCATCGAGATAAATCCCCAGGGAATTATTATGCAGGAACGGCGCGGTCGCCCACAGGCTGGCATGGGTGGCCGGACGGTAATACCCGCGACCGTTGCCGCGGGGTTTATAGGAGTCGGGCATTCCGGAGATGGGATTGAAATAACCGATGTTTCCCACCTCCGGCAGTGATTTGTAAGTGGCCGAGCTGAAGTTGTCCCAGACGTTGTTGGTCAGTCCGTTGCTGGCCATGGCCCGCGACGAGGAAGTGCCCACGAGAGTGATGGGCACACGGATGTCGGTGGAAAGGTAATTGTCGGTCCAGAACGGATGCTCCTCGACCGCCGGATCACTGCCCAGGTTTCCCGCCGCTCCCGCCAATTCCTTGATGCTTTTCTGGTACGAGGAAAACGCCGGACTGGCGCGGAACGCCTGCCAATCAGCAAAATCCATCGGCAGGGTATAGACCCCGTTGGTCGGAGCCGGCTGGTGATTCCAGCTTTCGCCACCCTTTTTCCGTTCAAAGGTCAGACCAAAGCCGGAAGGTTGTTTGCTGGAATGACAGATGGCGCAGTTGTTCAGCCAGACTTCACGTCCACGGATCCGCTGTTCGGAGGTGTTCAATGCGAGGGAGGAGACCGCCGCCCTGCTGGGGGTCACGCCGTCGGATTCCTTGGCGGAAGCCAGTTTCATCGGCTGTGTGCTTGAATGTGTGGCCAGTGACGCCTGTGTCAGCCCATTCGTCCGATCCGCCGTTCCCTTGTCGCCATTGAATTTCAGGGTGAAGTAGGCCGCGAGGTAGGGAACGCGATAGCGCTCGTTGACCTGCCAGTAGACCGAGTTGTTCTGGCAGACTTTGAGACTGAACGGGCGCTGGGGCGTGAAGCCGATGATGGTGTTGTGGCACGTGGTCCATTCTTCATAAAAAGTGCCAATATTGAGATAAACACGGGCCAACGCCCCAAAGGCGCCAATCGAGTCGGAACCATCGAGGAGCACCCGCGGCGTGTGCCGCCAGTCTGTGCCATCGCCGCGAATCGGAAGGCCGGCATCCTCAATGCTCGGGACCAGTACATTGGCGGAACTTTGACGTTCCGACGGATTGAGTGCAGCCCGGCCGAGGCGGGGGTTCAGATTGAATACGGCGTTGATGGTGTTGGCATTGTTGATCCAGTCGGTGCTGATGGCGGAGGTATCCACCGTGCCCGGCTGCTGGCTCGCCAGGAAGTGGAAGAAGAAGCTGTTTTCATCCAGCAGATTTCCAAATGCCGGCTGGGGCTTCCAATATTGGTCGCCGATGTTCGAGGAAAGATTCGCCCAATCGGGAGCCGCGGGATCGAGCGGCGGATTGAGTGGGTTCGGTGCGACATGGCAGTATCCGCACGACATGCTGACCCGGAATGGGCGCACCAGCCGGGGGTCCCGGTTGATGGTGGGATCGGTGTAATAACGATCGTGGGTCTCGATCACCCGGTTGGTCCAGTAGGCCCGGGCCCGGGCCGGACCCTCACCGATCCCGAAAAACTCGGGGTTGAGAAACAGGCGCAATCCAAAAATACCGCTGGGGAAACCATAGACGGAATAGTCGATTCCATCGTCCCGTGGCTTCAGCCGGGCCATCGTTTCCTCATAGAGCTGACGATCGCCCGGTTCAAAGAGGGTGAAGCCCGCATGGTCGGCGGGACGCTGGGGTTGTCGGGCGCTTTTGTCCCACGGCGGCGGGGTGAGCTTATGGCCGACGCTGTAGTAGGCGAGGTTCGTGGGGGAATTGGGCGTCCCGTCCGCGACCGGTACATCCAGATAAAGCCCAAGAATTCGCTGAGAGGGATCGCCATTGGACGTGAAGCCCGGCTGGTTGATCAGTCCGGCCCGGACGAAACGGTTGGTTCGAGCCCGGGAATCCATCAGCACCAGAAAGTCGGTGAATCCATAGCCTCCCTCCTGAGACAACCAGTTCCAGAAGGCCTCATTGCCCCCGCCCCACAGAACCCAGGTGTTCCGCCCGCGGATGGCGTTGCGTTCGCTCTCTTCGATGATGCCGTTGGTGTTGGAATCAAAATTCAGAGGCTTCAGCGGGGCATTCGGTCCGGCGGAAACCAAATCCATCTGCCAGAACAAATCCCGGGATTCTGCTGGAAAACACTCCGGTGTCCGCGGGGTGATGGGGGTTCCGTGCAGGGTGTGGCCGCTCAACGCCTCATCCATTTGTTCACCCGGGACCGCCTTTGCCCGGAGAGCCTCGATTTGCTTGTACCATGGCGGTGCTTTCGCGCTGGATCCGGAGGCCTGTGTCCAGGCCGGAGGTGCCGGTTCCGTGGCGTTCGGATGGGCGGTGTCCGCCAGCATCCCGTGACCCAGAGCCATGCGAAGAAGCGTCAAAAAACAAAGTCGGCGGAAATGAGACATAGGAAGGAAGGGTTGAAACATAGCGGCACCGAAGCGGAGAATCGGTCATTCAGACACCTCTCACGGTTCCGGGTGGGCTCGTCATGCAAAAGGGGACAGCCTAATCGTTGGTGCTAAAGCGCTCTTGAGTTTCCGGAAAGAGAATGTTCAATAGGATTCTCACCGACGTTCTGGCGTCAAGATTAAACATCAACAGTGTCTCATTTTGCAGTCCACCCCATGAGCTTCCCTCCCTCCATTCCTCTCGACTCCCCAAGGACGTCGCGGCCTGGTCGTCGCAGCCGGTTGAATGATGGGTGTTGTCTATCCATCCTATTATTGATTTGGACCGGCTGTCAGTCAGCTCCGAAGCAGCTGACGTCGCAACAGCAGCGCATCGCCACGGAGTTGGAATCCATTTCCCCCTGGAACGATCCCCTGCCGGCATCCACCCCCATCATTGACGTCC
>CAIPFS010000338.1 GCA_903864375.1 uncultured Verrucomicrobiota bacterium | reverse complement strand
TTCAAAGGCACCGGTAACATGGAAATCCATCTGGATCGTGCGCTCGTGGACCGCCGGATCTTTCCCTCCGTCAATATTGAGAAGTCAGGCACCCGGAAGGAGGAGCTACTTTACCATCCGGATGAATTCTCCCGGGTCTCGGTGCTCCGTCGGGCCCTGGTGGGCGTACCTCCGGTCGAGGCCATGGATCTGTTGCTGGGCAAGCTCAAGAAAACCCCCAGTAACATCATGTTCCTCCTCACAGTCAGTATGAAGTGATGACCCAGCCGGGTTGCACGAACGCTCCAAACCGGCTTCCGTCTCTTCCCTGATCCCTCTGGATTTTCGTTCCTCTCCGGCCTGAGGCTCGGCGCCACATGATTTTCGGTGCACACATGCCCACCCGGGGGGGCGTTCCATCCGCTCTGCGTGAAGGTCGGCGCATCGGATGCGGAGTCGTTCAACTCTTTGCGAAGAACAATCTCCAATGGACCGGACAACCGTACTCCCTGGAAGTCATTGCCGATTTCGCCCAGGAAAGCGCCGCTGGTGCGTTCACCGCCGTCTTCGCCCATGCCGGCTTCCTGATCAATTTGGGAGCACCTGGAGGACCGAATCGCCAGAAATCCATTGACTCCCTGATCCACGAACTTCAACTCGCAGAATCCCTGTCACTCCCCTTCATCGTCCTGCATCCCGGCTCTCATCTGGGCAAGGGAGAAACCCGTGGTCTCCGCGCCATTGCGGAAGGCCTCGACATGGTCATCGCCTCCACACCCGATTCGTCGGTTCGAATTGCCTTGGAGAACACCGCGGGACAAGGTTCGAGCCTTGGAGGCCAGCTGATCCATCTCGCCGAACTTTTTGAGCAGGTCAAGACACCTGAACGCCTTGGTCTGTGCCTGGATACCGCCCATTTCTTCGAAGCTGGACACCCCGTTCACACCCCGGAGGGATGGAACAAAATCATGGATGAAACCGACAGGACCATCGGTCTTGAGAATGTTCTGGCCTTTCATCTGAATGATTCAAAGACCCCCTTCGGATCAAAAGTCGACCGCCATGCCGGCATTGGAGAAGGACAGCTGGGACTCGAAGCCTTCCGCCACATGGTGAACGATCCCCGCTTCGAACACACACCCGGCTGCCTGGAAACCCCCAAGTCGGCTGACCTTCACGAGGACATGGAAAACATGGCCCGCCTTCGTTCCCTGCTCCGTTGACCTCCATCGGATTCGAGTCCGATCTCCAGCAGCGTTCAGGTGCCGACCACCGATTTGCCGGGAAACCACATCGCAGGGTTGCCAAATTCCCAGTCTTCGCGACCCTCCTGTTTCATGGCTGACATGGATGAATTTGAACCGGCTGGATTGATCTTCGACTGCGACGGAACCCTGGCCCACACCATGCCGCTTCATTGGCGGGCCTGGAGCACGGTGACGACCCGTTACGGGCTCCATTTTCCGGAGGACCGGTTTTACTCGCTCGGCGGCGTTCCCACCCGGGATATCGCGCGCCAACTGGCCGCCGAACAGGGGCGTCCTGACATCGATCCGATTCAATTCGCTCACGAAAAGGAGACGGAATACTTCACTCATTTCCAGGAAATCGGTCCGGTCGAGGAAGTGGTGGCCGTCGCACGGGCGCATCGGGGGCGGATTCCCATGGCGGTTGCCAGCG
>CAIPFS010000337.1 GCA_903864375.1 uncultured Verrucomicrobiota bacterium | reverse complement strand
GTGATTTATCGCATCCGTCATGCCGAGCACCACCACACGGGCACTCGTTGGTGCATCTATCCGATGTATGACTTTGCCCATTGTCTGAGCGATTACATTGAAGGAATCACCCACTCCATCTGCACGCTGGAATTTGAGGTCCACCGGCCCCTTTATGACTGGATTCTGGAGGGACTTCAGCTGCCGCGCCCGCTTCCGCGGCAGTACGAATTTGCGCGGCTGAACCTCGGTTACACGGTGATGAGCAAGCGCAAACTCCTCCAGTTGGTGCAGGGAGGTCTGGTTACGGGATGGGATGATCCCCGTCTTCCCACCCTGTCGGGACTTCGGCGTCGCGGCGTCCCCGCGGCGGCGCTTCGATCGTTCGCTCATGAAATTGGAGTCACCAAGTACAACGGACTGACCGATCTGTCGGTGTTTGAGTTTGCCGTCCGTCGCGAACTCAACCGGGTTGCCCTCCGCCGGATGGGAGTGCTTCATCCGTTGCGGTTGACCCTGACCAATATTCCGGAGGGGCAGGTCCACTGGTTCGAGGCCGTGAACAACCCCGAGGACCCTTCCTCAGGGACCCGGAAGATTCCGTTTTCACGCCATATTTTCATCGAACAGGAGGACTTTCAGGAAAACCCGCCACCCAAGTATTTCCGGTTGCGACCAGGTGGGGATGTGCGCCTCAAGTATGCCTGCATCATCCACTGTGATGAAGTCATCAAGAGTGACTCGGGGGATGTGCTGGAGATACGGTGCACGGCAGATCTGGAGAGTCATTCGGGCGGGGCGAACGCCTCCCGAAAGGTCAAGGGCACGATCCATTGGGTCAGCGCGGCACACAGCATTCCGGCAACTGTGCGGTTGTACGACCGGTTGTTTACCGTGCCGGAACCAGACAAGGAAGAAGGGGATTTCCGGCAGTATTTGAATCCAAATTCGCTGACGGAAGTGGAAGCTCAACTGGAGCCCAGTCTGGCCAGCGCCACGGGCGAAGTCCGGTACCAGTTTGAGAGGGTGGGATATTTTGTCTGTGACCCTCGCGACATGAACCCCAGCCGCCCGGTATTCAACCGGACGATCACCCTGAAGGATGGTTGGGCCAAGGAATCGGCCCGTACCGGCTGAGGCTGAAGCTGAGGCGGGAGCGTGTGTGGGACCCTCCTGATAAGAAGGATTTTGTCGAAGGGTCTTCAGGGTTCGACCGTGATCCCCACCACAAACAGGGAGGGGACTTCATGCGCTGACTCGAGGTCAATCGTTTCGATTTTTTGACTCGGCAGGGGGTTTGTCCATGAATACAGGTTCACCCGAATCCCCTTGTCGTTGTCCTCGGAACTTCGATTGAAACCCCGCCACACAATATTGGTCCGGTGGAGATCATCGACGTTCCAGGGGTTTTCCCACCAATCGGCGAAGGCCGCCTCGGTTCGAATTGGGACAGAAACCGTCCGTCCGTCCTCATAATGAACGTGGAGATAGGCACCGGGAGTCAGGGAGGGGATGGAGGAAAAGGCATTGTTCAAATTGCCGAGAAAATGGATCTTTTGACAGGTTTGACGAATGGGGATCGCGCTGGCGGAATTCGAGAGTCCCTGTCCGCTGATGTCTGGCTCGCGGCTGGAGAGCTGAACCAGATGGCGGGTATCAAAGAGGATTCCATTGAAATGGCCAGGTGTCCGGGGAAATCCAGTCAACTGCCGTGTAATGGTGCCGTTGGCATAGTTTGCAAGGGAAATCTGATGGGGCGATAAATCAGGGGTCTCTTCAATTGGTGGCGTGGAGGGGGGCGCCGGGCCGTTGCGAAAAACCGATTGCCAGGGCGTGGAGTGGAGGGGGCCGTTCGATGGAAATTCCTCAGAACTGGTATGGACCGTCGCCGGCCATCGGCGAAGGTTCAGATCGGCGAGGTAATTCCCAATTTCCTCCAGGTCCCAGATGCGAACCATGCCACCGGAGGTGCCGGCGGCCAGATAGCGGTTGTCGTGGCTGAAGGCAAGTTCGGTCGGGGAAAATGCGGCCTGATCCCGGAGCACGAGGATATTGGTCCAACCCTGTGCAGAGATCAGGCTGATGCCTCCCCGCTCGGCCCTGGCCGCCAGCATGGCTCCGTTGGGACTGAATGTCGCCGGGGCCATTTGATCCGAGTCATGGGGAATGAAATGGGGCTGCCCCCCTTTTCCCATCGGGTGAATGTCAAACCCGTTTTGGGTGGTGGCTGCCAGCCATTTTTCATCCGGACTGAAGGCAACCCTGGACCCGGCAATTTGAGACCGTTGCTGATGGTTGGTGGTGGATATATCCCAGAGCTCGGTCGATTCCGCATGGAACCGGGTGGTGGCCATGAGTCGGCCGGACGGGCTGAGTCCAACCCGGTAAACTTTTGGAATTGGGAGCTCCCGAATCACCTGACGCCCCACCAGATCGATTACCAGGACCACTCCGCTGGCATCCGGCAGGCAGTAGAGGCCGTTGGTGCTGGCTGAACCGTAACTGAACCATCGTCCGTCGCGTGGTGGAAGGGTGGCATGGAACACGGTCTCATCCGTATGGGAATCGGGACGCAACCAGGTTAACTCCCGACGGCCGGCAATGAATAGTTCCTCGTGATCCGGCGTGAACGCAGCTCCCACCGTGCCGAAATGGGGCAGGAAGACAGGAGAGACGGTGGATTCGGAGGTCAACTGGTGGACACCTGCCTGCCGTGTGGCCAGCAGCGTGTTGCCGGCAGGGTTGAAGGTCAGGCCTCGCACCCGATCACTTCCATTGTCCCGGAGCCCGACATCCACCAGTCCTTTTGCCGGAAGTGCCGGACTGACCATCCAGTCGCGATCTCCAGGTTGTGCCCCAATCTTTCGATGGACCACAGCCATACCGTCGTCGCGCAACTGGGTGATGCGTGAGTCCATCGCATGGAGGTCCACGGAGGCATCCGTTACATTCCAAAGGATGCTTTCCTGATCCTCGGAATTCGACAGCAGCCATCGCCCATCCAGCGACACCTCGATCCGGTTGACACCCCTCTGGTGACCGACAAACCGGCGGTGAAATCCCGAACGAAGATTCCAGTTTTCAATCTCACCATTTTCGAACCCAACAAAAAACTCGTCACCGACCCACGCAAGGCACAGCGGTGTCGCCGAATAGTCGATCCGATGCACCGGCAGGCCCGTTTTCCAGTTCCAAAAGCTGGCACCGTGTGCGCCCAGTCCACCGACGACGTCGCTTTCCGAGTCCGGGTCGAAAATAATCTGATTGGGGCGGAATGAAGGCAACTGCTTTGACTCCATCGTGCGGCCGGTCTCCATCTCAATGAAACGGTGCTGACGATCGTAGCTCGCCGTCAGCGCGATGCGGCTGTCGCTGGAAAAGGTGACAACCCCCACCTTGCTGGCGGTAAAGAGGACAACGGCTCGTTCCAAATCGACGAATTCGGCCATTCCATTGCTGTAGACAACGGCAACACTGCGTTCGTTGGGGGCAAAGTAGACCCGCTGTACGTCCATGGTGACGGCCTTTTTCCAAACGGGGGCCCCCGTGGCATGGTCGGTCTCATGAATCGTGACGGGCCGTTCGTTGGAAATGCGTGCAAAAAAACGGAAGTGGGGGGAGAAAATAATTTCCTCCCCTTCGTTCGAGTGGATGCGGGCGGACGAATTGGTGCTGTAATCGTGGGTAAACAACTCCTCGATGGCGGAATTGACCGCCGAATCCTTCTGACTATCCGCCACCGCACGAAGGGCTTCCATACGCGCCTCCTTATGGAGAAAGGCATGGGCACGACGGTCAGAATTGGCCAGTTGGAATCGGGCGTCGCGGTTCGAGTTCTCCAGGCGGACGGAATTGATGGATAGTCGGGCGGTCAGGATGGAGAGCACCAGGCTGGTGGTCACCATCAGGAACACCAGGCCGGCCGCCAGGGACGCCACGAGGGGATTGCGTTGGGTCCATTTCCAGAACCGTTCCAGCTGGGATGCGGGCCTGGCCTGAATGGGATGCCCGTCAATAAATCGTTCGAGATCCTCGGCCAGGGCCAGGGCCGAGGAATAGCGTTCATTGGGAAACTTTCGAATGCACTTGAGGCAGATGGTTTCCAAATCGGGCTCCACGGGGCGGGCGGACGTCCGGAGGGGGGCTGGTTCCTGTTCCCGCGCCAGTGCCACCGTATCCATGGGAGTGGCACCGACAAACGGTGGGCGGTGTGTCAGTAATTCATAAAGGATGATCCCCAGGGAGTAGATATCCGTGGCTTCGCGCACCCGGGATGGGGACTCGGCCTGTTCTGGCGACATGTATTCGGGAGTGCCCAGCAATCCCCCGGTGAGTGTCATCCCGGTCCGGGTCTTGAGTCGCCGGGCCAGTCCGAAATCACTCACATACGGATTCCCTTCGTGATCAATCAAGATGTTTTTGGGCTTCAGGTCCCGGTGAAGAAGGCCCCGTTGATGTGCGTAATGAATCGCCAGAGCGACGGTAACCATCAGTCGTGCAATCCGGACCTGTTGCTCGTGCGACGATTCACCGGGGCGGGGATCCCCGGGCCGGAATCGTGGTCCGTGAAGGGGATCGGCCAGGTTCTTCCCGCGGATGAGCTGCATGCTGAAGAAATGAACCGGGCCGATCTGGCTGATTTCGTAGATGCCAACGATGTGGGGGTGCGAAAGATTGGCCGCAACTTCTGCCTCGGCGCAAAAGCGGGCGATCTCGTCGTCGGTGGCCCGGTGGGCCCTGGGTAACACCTTGATGGCGACCTCCCGGGCCAATCCATGCTGATAGGCCCGATAGACGATCCCCATGCCTCCACGGTCCAATTCCTCCAAAATCTCGTAATCGCCGAGTCGGCTTCCGGGGACCAGTTCCCCAGATGATGAAAGGTTGGACCCTGGGCCCGGGTTGATCGCTGCGTTCGGCTGAGGGCGGCAGTGTGCGATCAAACAGACGGGGCACAGTCCCTTCAGCAGCGAGTCTCGACGGACACCGCCGCAGGTGGGGCACAGTTCATCGATCTCGATGCCTTTAGCCATAAAGCGCCTCCCATTCGGCCTGAAAATCATTTTCGTCCGTGATCGTCATCCGGATTTGCCGGAATAACAATTCACGCAATCGGGCGCGCGCGGCGATGACCGCGTGGAGCGTTGCTTCCGGTGTGGAAAGGTCGCCCGCCGGATCCCTGTCCAGAAATGGGCGGATTCGTCGAAAATTTTCCCGGGAATGCAATGCCTCCGCCTCTTGTTCCAATTCCTGAAGGGCGAATTCAAGGATCGAGATTCCCCATCGATGGCTGAATCGCTCCAATTGGCTCTGACCCCGGACTTTCCAGGGCATTCTGGTTTCGGCCTGCGCCGGCAGGATGGAGGTCGATTCGAAAATATATCCACCTAACGCTCGAGATCCGGGGGGATGGGGTAGCAGTTGGACTTGCACCGCAGCAAAAAGGGCCAGGCGCAGGCGTCCGCTTGTTCCCGCATGCCCTTCCTCTCTCCTCCAGGAAAAGTTCCGAAGAACGACGATGGCGGACTCCCGCGCGGTTCGGGCACTCAATCCGCTCTCGCGCAGGCACCCGTGGACCGGCCACCAAAACCGCAACGGGAGGTCGACGCCCGCAGTCCCTTTTAAAGTGGTTCGGCTTTCCGCTCGCTTGGGATGCGACGACGACATTCGAAGAGGCTGACCGGCCTCTCCGAGTTTGTCACGCGCTCCGTAATCCCTCGTGGTACTCGGCCATATCGGGGTCCAGTTGAGCTTCGCGTCGTTCCACCAGACGGCGCATTTTTTTCAGGGCCTGGTGTTCGATTTGCCGGATTCGCTCCCGGGTCAGGCGAACTTCCCGGCCAAGGTCTTCCAACGTGCGCTCCGTGCGCCCATTCAGTCCAAATCGTTCCTCCAAGATCCAAAGCTCCCGTTCTCCCAGTTGACCGAGAAGGTCCCGGATCATGTCGTGGCGGCTCCCTCTTTCCATTTCCTGAAAGGCGGTTTGCGCCTGCTCGTCCGGAACAACGTCGGCCAATTGATTGTCCTCGTCATCGCCCAAAGGCGCGTCCAGCGAAGTGGTGCGTTGGCTGGCATCCCATAGCTCCGAAACGCGCCGACGAGTGAGCCCCAGCAATTCCGCGAGTTCCGAGTCAGACGGATCCCGTCCCACTTCCTCATGAAACTTCAGGGATGCCCGACGCATCCGGGCCACGAGGTCCACCAGATGGACTGGAAGTCGAATGGTCTTCCCCTGGTTGGCCAATCCACGCCGGATGGATTGTTTGATCCACCAGGCGGCGTAGGTCGACAGTTTCGCGCCTTTGGTCGGGTCGAACCGGTCGACGGCGCGCATCAATCCCAGATTGCCTTCATTGATCATGTCCAACAGAGGCAGGCCCATGCCCATGAAGTCTTTGGCGATCTTGACGACGAGACGGAGATTGGCCGTGATCATCTGCTCCCTCGCCTCGTCATCCCCACGCTGTATCCGGCCGGCCAACCGCGCTTCATCGTCCGGGGTCAGCAACGGCGTTTCGCTGATCTCCTGGAGGTAGATTCTCAGGGTGGGATCGTCATCGCCAAAACTGCTGCGCCGGGGAGCGGCCTTGGGGATTACCGGCGGACATCCGCCCACTTCGTCCGCAGAGAACTCCGGGGGTCTGCCGGGTACCGCCTCCCCAGGTTGAGGCGAAGTCCATTGCGTCCGGCTCGGTACCGAGACCGGAGCGGCAACGGTCGCCGTCGAAACTCCAACCCGGCGATAGGCCGGGGAAAACGAGGACTTCAAACGCCGATCCAGACGGGTGGCTCTGCGTTTATTTTCGGCGTTCCAGGTGGAATCGTTCGCAAGTGTTGTCATAGGGCTTGCTGGTCTGATGGAGACATAGCAAGTCCGCGGCCAATTCCGAAGAACGTCGCATCCACCAGGAGGATTCCCACCAGTGGAAGGCGACCGGGCTAGGAACCGTCCCGGGGGAGAAGGATCATGGAGTCCGGGCTGATCCCGAGCAGGATTTTGCTGTCTTTGGGAGGGGACCCACCTGCATCCGGTATGGACACCTTGATGGTGGTGCGGTCTTCCGCGACGCATCGATACTCCTCCCGTTCCCCAAGGTAATTGGTTCCTTGGAGGACCGCAGGGATCCGGTTGATCGGGGTTCCCGTCAGCCGGACCGCTTCGGGCCGGAATCCTATCCAGACCGCTGCTCCCGTCTTCAGGGACTCCTGTGCTGAAGCCGTCAGTTCGCCAACGGCAGTGCGGACACGGATCTGTCCCGATTCCGATCCGGAAACGGTGCCCGACCACCAGTTCATTTCGCCGACAAAATCCGCGACAAATCGATTGGCTGGTCGTCGATAAAGGGTTCGGGGATCGGCCACCTGCTCAATCCGACCGTCATGGAGGACGGCGATGCGGTCGGCCAGGGACAATGCTTCCGAATGGTCGTGGGTCACGTACACAGTCGTAATCCCGGTCGTACGTTGAAGTTCGCGGATATCCTCCCTCAATTCGAGGCGGAGACGGGCATCGAGATTGGACAACGGCTCATCGAAGAGCAGCAGCCTGGGTTTGATCACAATGGCCCGGGCGAGGGCAACCCGTTGTTGCTGGCCTCCG
>CAIPFS010000336.1 GCA_903864375.1 uncultured Verrucomicrobiota bacterium | reverse complement strand
TGCGATGGCGGCATGATTGCCAGACAACAAAATATCTGGTACCCGCCATCCGCGAAATTCCACTGGTCGGGTGTAGTGTGGATACTCCAGCAACCCCCGACTGAACGACTCGTCCTCACTGCTGGCGTCGTCTCCCAGAACGCCCGGAAGCAACCGGGTGACCGCATCGATCACCAGCATCGCCGGCAACGCCCCGTTGGTCAGCACGAAGTCACCCACGCTGATCTCGTCATCCGCCAGATGTTGCCGAACCCGATCGTCAAACCCTTCATAACTGCCGCAGACGAGCAGCAGGGCAGGCAACGCCGCCAGCTCTCTCGCCACCGCCTGGTTAAAGACACGGCCTCCCGGCGTCAACAGAATCACCCGCGTGGGTAATCCACTGGCAGCCTTCAGGGCTTCGACGGCTTCAAAGAGCGGCTCCGGCTTCAAGACCATTCCCGGTCCCCCACCGTAGGGAGTGTCATCCACCGTCTTGTGACGGTCATGAGTCCACTCTCTCAAATTGTGCACTTTCAGGTCGAGCCGTCCGGTCTGCCGGGCTCTTCCCAAAATGCTTTCGTCCAGAGGACCTTCAAACATCCCCGGAAACAAGGTGAGCACGTCAACCTTCATCGCACTCCCCTCATCAGGCCCCCCGGGGGAACCCGTTTAATCCTCAACCAGGTCCAGCTGGCAGCGCAGCCCGGCCTTCATGGCTCCGACCTGCAACAACGACCGGATGGCCTGAATGGTCGCTCCGCGGCGACCGATCACCTTCCCGGCATCGCCCTCCCCCAACTCCACCTCGAAAACCGTCATCCCGTGACGATGAACCTCGGTGACCCGAACTTCATCGGGCTGGTCCACCAGACCTCGGATCACAAATTCAACGAACGACTGCATGGTGCGGAGGTAGGTTCGGGAAGGTCGGGACGAAACCCAGGTTCAATGGGACGAGAAAGGCGCCAGTGAAGACGACGATCGCGATCGCGGTGAGATTACGCCGCCGGCGCAGCCACAGCCACCTTGTCGGCCTTGCGGATCATGCTCGAGACGGTCTCGCTCGGTTGTGCTCCCACGCCGAGCCAGTACTTGGCGCGATCGAGGTTGATGGAGAAATTCAGCTCATCCTTCCGCAAGGGCCAGTAGGTACCCAATTCCTCAATAAATTTGCCATCCCGCGGGCTGCGGCCATCAGCCACCACCACACGGTAAACCGGGCTGTTTTTCGCCCCAGTACGCTTCAAACGGATTTTGACCATAGTCGATTTGTCGAACGCCAGCCCCAACGGCCGGCAATTTCCACCAAAGGGAGGCGGAGCATGCCGGTCGCCTACTTCCAACGCAAGTCCTCTTTACAGTGAAGTCACAGAAAAATGAAACGCAGGAGAGGGAGGCGGCTGGAAGCCGCCCCTCCCCTTTGAGCGGTCAGACGCAGATGCCGTGGGATTTTTCGGGATCCAATCCCAGTTCCTGAATCGCCCGGGCCACGGTTTCCTTGGGAATTTCGCCCTTCTGGCTCAGGGCATAGAGGGTTCCCACGGCGGTGCTCACTGCGTCGATCTCGAAGAACCGGCGCAGAACGCCCCGGGCTTCGCTCCGTCCAAATCCGTCGCATCCGAGGCTGAACAGGCCGCCTGGAATCCACGGGGCAATCTGGTCGGACACCAGCTTCAAATTATCGCTCACCGAAATCCAGGGACCGTCCTGTCCCGCCACGACCGTCTCCAGATAACTGACCTTGGGGGTCTCATTGGGATGGAGCATGTTCCAGCGACGGGCTGCCTGAGCTTCACTCCGCAACCGTTTGAAGCTGGTGACACTCCAGACGTCCACCGATACGCCATAGGCTTCCAACAGTTCCTGGGCTTTGAGGGCCTGAATCAGAATGGCACCGGAACCCAACAATTGCGCGCGGTGTTTCAGACCCGGTTTTCCCGGCCGGAATTTGTACATCCCGTTGAGAATCCCCGGCACGACCGACGGATCGTCGGGCATGGGGGCGTGGGCGTAGTCCTCGTTATGGACGCTGATGTAGTAAAAGATCTCCTCGAGGTCGTGATACATCCGCTTGAGCCCGTCGCAGACGATGACCACGAGTTCATAACCAAAGGCCGGTTCATAGGCATAGAGGTTCGGAACCGAGGCTGCAATGAGGTGACTGTGGGCGTCCTGATGTTGAAGACCTTCACCATTCAGGGTGGTCCGACCGGAGGTGGCCCCGAGCAGAAAGCCTTTGCAACGACTGTCACCCGCCAACCAGACCTGGTCGCCGACCCGCTGGAACCCGAACATCGAGTAATAGATGTAAAACGGGATCGTCGGCACCCCGTAGTTCGAATAGGCCGTCCCGGCGGCAACGAAGCTGCCCATGGAGCCCGCCTCGTTGATGCCGGCCTCAATCAACTGCCCCGACTTGGACTCCCGATAGGGAGTGGCGCTGGAGGAGTCGACGGGGTCATAGAGCTGACCGGCCGCGCTGTAAATACCCACCTGACTGAAAAGCCCTTCCATGCCGAAGGTCCGCGCCTCGTCGGGAACAATCGGAACAATGTATTTGCCGATGTTCTTGTCCCGCATCAAGGCACTGATGAGGATGGTGTAGGCCTTGGTGGTCGATGCCTTTGCCAGGTTGCTGGCGGTGAGCAACGCCGGAAAAGCGGACGGCTCCGGAACTTCCAGCTTCGGTGCCCGCGGATTCCGCCGGGGAAGGAAGCCACCCAATTCCCGGCGACGCGCGTGCAGGTACTCGTATTCCGGGCTGTTGACCGGCGGACGGTAAAACGGCATGTCGGCGATCACATCGTCGCCCATGGGGATGTGGAAGCGGTGGCGGAATTGCCGAAGCTCCTTTTCATTCAGCTTCTTCTGTCCATGGGTTGGATTCCGGCCCTCACCGGCCTCCCCCAGCCCGTAGCCCTTGACCGTTTTGGCCAGGATTACGGTGGGACTCCCCTTGTGGGTGGTGGCCGCCTTGTAGGCCGCGAAGACCTTGCGGGGATCATGACCGCCCCGCATCAACCGCTTGAGCTGTTCGTCGGTCAGATGATTGACCAGCTTCAACAGCTCCGGATATTTCCCAAAGAAATGCTTCCGGATGTAGCTTCCGGGTTCGACGACGTACTTTTGATACTCGCCGTCCACGACTTCCTCCATCCGGCGAACCAGCAATCCGGTATGGTCCTGAGCCAGCAATTCATCCCAATTGCCCCCCCAGACCACCTTGATGACGTTCCAGCCTGCTCCGCGGAAGATTCCCTCCAGGTCCTGAATCACCTTGCCGTTCCCGCGCACCGGACCGTCGAGCCGCTGGAGGTTGCAATTCACCACCCAGACGAGGTTGTCGAGATGTTCGCGACCGGCAAAGCTGACCTGGCCGAGGGTCTCAGGCTCATCGGACTCACCGTCCCCGATAAAACACCAGACCTTCGGATCATCTCCCGCTGGGGTGAGACCACGCGCCTGAAGGTACCGGCTGAAGTAGGCCTGATAAATCGAGTGAATGGGACCCAATCCCATCGAGACCGTGGGGAACTGCCAGAAGTCCGGCATCAAATAGGGATGCGGGTAGCTGGACAAACCGGGATGGGATTGCAGTTCCTGGCGAAAATTCATCAGGTTCTGCTCGTCCAACCGGCCTTCAAGGTAGGCCCGGGCGTAGTTACCGGGCGAGGCATGCCCCTGGAAGTAAATCAAATCCGCCAGATGTCCGGCGTCTCCACCACGAAAGAAATGGTTGAACCCCACTTCATACAGGTTGGCCAGTGAAGCAAAGGTGGAAATATGGCCGCCGACCCCCAAATCGCCACTGTTGGCTCGCACCACCATGGCCATCGCGTTCCAGCGAATGAAGGACTTGATGCGCCGTTCGATCTCGAGGTCCCCGGGGTACTCCGGTTCTTCGTCCACCGGGATGGTGTTGACGTACGGGGTCGAGGTGACGGTGGGGATGGCATGACCGGCGCGCCGCAGGTCTTCGATGAAATCGGCGATGATCAGTCGCTGCTGGGAGGGGCTTTTTCCTGATAAGGCCAGGGCCGCCAGGTCGGCCAGCGAATCACTCAGCCGGGTAAGGGTCGAGCCGGGGCGCCCCGGCGGACGCGGAGCAGGGGCGGCGGCGGGCGGGACAGCGGCGGCAGGAGGGGTGGTCGGAAGGGAAGCGGTCACAACAAGGCCTAAAATTAACCGATTTGCCCCGGGTGCCAAGCCCCTTTGATGTCAAAGCAGGGTTGCTTCCCTGGTGCGGGCAATTCCCGGGGCGTTTTGTTGTGACAACCGCCCCGACCACCGCTTGGAAGCCGCCCCAAAGACAGGCATCTTTTCGCGCGTGGTTCATTTCATGGCATCAGGAACGTCGGGCGCGGAATTCCTCGGATGGGATGACGCGTTTCTGGAGGATGTCGCCGGCGGCGGGCCGGAAACCGTCTGGTTTTGGGAAGCAGACGCTCCATTTGTGGTCATTGGACGAGGCCAGCGGGTGGATCGGGAGGTGCACCGATCGGCCTGTGAGCAAGATGGCATCCCCATCTACCGCCGATGCAGCGGCGGCGGGGCCGTGGTGCAAGGGCCGGGTTGTCTGAACTACGGCCTGGCGCTCCGCATCCCGGAATCCGGTCCCCTGACCACCCTTTCGACGACCAATCAATGGATCATGGCCCGGCAGGCGTCCGCTCTGGCCCGGGCAGGAATCCCGGGCGTGGTGGTTCGAGGTCACACGGACCTGGCCCTCTCCCGGGGTGAAACCGATTTGAAGTTTTCGGGAAATGCCCAGCGACGACTGAAGGACGCCCTGCTGTTTCACGGCACCCTCCTCTTGGGAGCGGACCTGTCCGGGGTGAACCGATGGCTGGCCCATCCCTCCTCCGAGCCCGGATACCGGGCGGGCCGAGGGCACCTGGATTTCATCGCCAATCTGGGGATATCACCCGACCAAATCCGGGCGGCAATCGTCGAGGAATGGGATGCCGGGTGCCCCCACCCGGGCCCTCCGCACCCTGCAATGGAACAATGGGCATTCTCCCGTTACTCCCTGCCGGAGTGGAACTTAGCCCGCTAGCATGAACTCCTCAAAATGCGGGTTGATTGACACTCCGCCCTTCGAACGGCATCTTTAGCCTTGTCCAGTGGGGGGGAATGAACAACTCCGCAGTGGGCATTATCTGTTATGGCCGAGGGTTATTGTGTCAAATGCAAGGCGAAAAAGCCGATTGCTGACGGGGTGGAAGAAACCATGAAAAACGGTCGAAAGGCCGTCAAGGGGAAGTGTCCCACCTGTGGTGCCGTCATGTTTAAGATTCTCGGCGGCAAAGTCGATCAGGCAGCCGCAGCGGCAGCCGTTCCCGCGACAGCCGGTTGACCCTCGTTACATCGGGTTATATCGGGATCCCACGGCTGACTTTCCGACGCCTCCGAAAATCCTCCCAAAACAACTTTCAAAAGAAAAAGGCGGTGGTCTCAGGACCACCGCCTTTGATTTTCAATCCGTCCCAGCCATCAGCGTTTCCAACGACGGACCATCACGGCGCCCGCAAGAGCCAGGGCCCCGATCAGCGCCTGTCCGTTGACCTCGGGAGCGGCGACGAAGCTGATCTTTTCGATGTACCGTCCCGAAGGAAGGATCACTTCCCGGACTCCCGAAATGGGGCCCGAGCTGAAGCTGAGTCCGGACTGGGTGTAGTCAAGGCTCAGGGAACCGACCGGTTTTCCGTTGAAATCGGCAAAAACCAGGTCCTGGGAGGGAAGACCGCCCGACAGCGGGCCATGGTCGAGGATACCGGAGAAGGAAACCAGATCCCCCGTGGTGGGGAAGATCAGCAGGATCGGCTGATCCACGGCATCCAGAGCGATGGGACCGCTGCCATGGCCGCGAACCGAAGGGTCCTGAACCAGGGGAGATCCAGCCGAACCGTCCACCTTCCAGGAGAAGGCACCCGGAATGGGATCCCCGTTGATATCCGTGTCCTGCACCAGGCTGGCGTAGGAGAGGAGCGTTCCGGCAGGAGCCAGCGTGTTCGCGTCGGTTCCGGCCGAAAGCGTCCCGAAGTCAATGGTCCCGGTGGCAGCGGAGGCCGCAACCGCGAGGAACAGGGCCGCCGAAGCAGCGAGTCGTTGAGTCTTCATAATTGGATTACGGGAGACCAGTCATCAGGGACGAGTGGCACCACCCAGGACCGCCTGCATGGCTTTGAAGAACACGTCGGTGTTGTCCATGACGCCGGTGTAGGCGGCGGCACCGCGTCCGTAGGCGGACACCGGAATGTCTGAGGCGGTATGAACGGCCTGGTCAGGCGGAACCGCTCCACTGATAAAATACCCGTCCGCCGTGCCACGAAAGGCGGCGGAGGCGGGATAGCCATTGAGGGGCGCCACGGTCACCAGCGGTTGCTGGCTGTCCTGAAGCGGGGTCGGAGCAGTGGTGAAGTTCTCGAAACGGTCAGCGCCACCTGCATAACCGATCAGGATCTTTTGGTCGACGTCCATGGTGACGGGATAACCGTCGGTCACCGACTTGGGATACACCGGGAAGCCGGCGGCGTCATAGGTTCCAACGACCTTGTCGCGCAAGGCTTCACCAATGTTGTTGGTGAACTTTTGCACCACGTTGTTGCCAATCAGGTTCGTCACCACCTGGGTCGCCGTGCTGTTGCTGGCCAGGAGGGCATCGCGTTGAGCCTTGGTCTTGGTGGTCGCACCAATGATGTTGATCCCGCCGCATTCATGGTCAGCGGTCACGATGACGAGGGTATCGATATTGGTCTTGGCGAAATCGAGCGCGCGACCGACAGCCTTGTCGAATTCGATGGCTTCGAGAATCCAGCGGTCGGAATCCATCAAGTGCGCCTGCTTGTCGATGCTGGCCCCTTCGACCATCAGGAAGAATCCATTTGGGTTCTTGCTGAGGACCTGGAGAGCCTTGCCGGTCATGTCGTCCAGCATCGGCTGGTCGGGCAGCAGGTAGTCGTTGACCACCGGCTGGCCGTTCGGCCCGTTGATTCCACGGCGTCCATCAATTTTGTCCTTGGTCACGTTCATGTTCGAGAACGAGAAGAGACCGAGGAGCTTGGATGCGTTGGCGGGGACGGCCGCAAGAGTGGTGTTATCCGGTGCGTAGGAGAATCCAGCCGCAACGAAGTCGGCGATGACGTCGCGATTCGTATCGCCCTTGACTCCGGGAGGCACATTCCATGCGGAGGACAATTCCGAGGGAAGGGTGTAGTCCGAACTCGACGCACGGACCGAGGTGGCCTGTTTCACACCGTTGGTGTAGGCGGGAAGGAACCATTTGCGCCCGCCGCCCAACAGGACGGTCAGACCGTTGGGAACGGCTTCATCGATGTATTGATCGATGATGCCCGTGCCCAAACCACGGTTGGAGGTGTGAATCGCGCAGGCGGCGGGAGTGGCGTCGAACACGTCAGCCGTGGTCACGATGCCGATGGCGGCACCCTGGGTGCGGTGAAGGTATTCACCGGCGTATTCCACCCGGGGATTATCGAAGGCATCCGTGGTGTCATCCGGAAACACACCTTCCTGGCTGTTTTGAGCCTTGTTGCCGCTGGAGTAGCAGGCCATGCCCGGTGCGGAATCCGTGACGATTGAATTCAGCGAAGCGGTCTCGACCAGGCCGGTGAACGGCATGGTGTCCATGTTCAGCTTGCCATTGGACTTGCCGAGGTTTGATCCCTTGGCCACGAGCCGGGCCGCAGTGCGATGCGCGATGCCCATGCCGTCCCCGAGGCAGACGATGATATTCCTGGCCTTGCGTCCGGAGGCGGTGATTCCGACGACTTCAAAGTTACCGGAGGCGGAAACAGAACTGCCATCGTCCTGCTGGGCGGTGATCGTCAGGGTATGCACACCCGGGACGAGGGAGGAATACGCACGGAGGGTGGCGATCCGGGAGCCCGCGGTGAATCCGCTCACGGTGGGAACCTTGAGGGTCACCGGGTTGGTGCTGACCACCGGCGATCCATCCACGGAAAACCAGGCGTTGGTGATGACAGCGGAGCCGCCCGCCTTGACGGTGGCCTGAAGGTCGAAACGCTGACCGGGAAGGAAACGCGCCACCACGGGAAGGCTGGCATCTCCCAGCGAGAACAACTGGCTGGGTGGAGTGAGGCGGGTCACCGACGGTGCGGGCGTCGGCGGACGAGCGACCACGGTCGAAACAGTGGCGAGGCCAAGGGCCATCGCCAGAAACGAGTTGACGTTGCGATTCATATCAAACGACAGGGTACGATGTGTGTTAGGGTTCAATGCTGTGATTTCGGCAAAGCCGTGGCGGACACCTGATTGGTGCCAGCCGAAAGGGAAGGTTCCGCTGGGGAAATCGGGATGCGGACCAGATGGGTCACCGAGACCATGGAGTCCACCTGTCCGGGTTTGACAAACACCCGGGCCATGGA
>CAIPFS010000335.1 GCA_903864375.1 uncultured Verrucomicrobiota bacterium | reverse complement strand
CTCCTTGGGCGAAATGCGGACATCTGGAGCGAGGCAAAGATGGCATGAATCAACCCGGGGACCTGCAAGTGCGCTTAGGACGTCCATGGCCTTCATCGTGCCACACTTCTTCGTGTCTTCGCGTCTTCGTGTGCGTCCAATGCCATATATCTCACGCGAAGCCGCGAAGTCGCGAAGATCAGTGAGACAAAAAAGATGCCTGATATTCCTTCCATCGATATCGGCTAGTCCGCTGGCCCCATTCAAACTGTTACCGTCTCATGCATCCATATCCTTCCTTATCGTTTCCAGGTTAAGGAACGCTCTGGAAGCGGGCTGAAGTCCCGGTTCCGCCCGACGTGCGCACGCGCCGTTGATTGGCGGAGAGGTGTTTCAAGACCTTGAAGACCGTCTCAGCCGTCCCCGGTTGACCGATGGCTTCGGCGAGTTCAGGCGCTGAAAAAGACTGGTCGGCATGGGCAGCCAGATGCGCCACAGCAGCGGCTTGAACCGCGAGAACGGTGGCCGCAGCTTTCTTGCCCGCCTCGACCCCCGGCTGGTGGTAGGCGTTGATGTGGATCAATTGGGCATAGAGGCCAACCGCCCGTTCAAATAATGCAATCAGGGCACCCACGGAAAAAGCGGAGGTATCCTGAACGGTGAGCGTGATGCTCTGACGTCCATTTTCATGGAGCGCGGTGCGGGTGCCGAGAAAGAAGCCAGTCAGGTAATCCCCGCTGGTCACGCCCGGTTCCACTTCCAGGCTGTGGCCCGAGCGGTCGGTCTGGACTTCGATGAAAACCGCGAAGAAATTGGCGATGCCATCGCGCAGTTGCTGAACGTAGGCATGTTGATCGGTGGAGCCCTTGTTGCCGTAGACCGCGAGCCCCTGATGGACCACCACCCCGTCCAGGTCGCGTTCCTTGCCCAGGGATTCCATGACCAGTTGCTGGAGGTAGCGGGAGAACAACTCGAGCCGGTCCTTGTACGGCAGAACGACCATGTCCCGGGTACCGCGACCCTCCCCCACAAAATACCACATCAGCGCCAGCTGAGCGGCGGGATTGTGGGCGACGTCCCTGCTCCGGGTGACCTGATCGCAGGCGGCTGCGCCGGCGAGGAAGCTGACAATGTCCAGCCCTTGAAGCGCGGCGGGCAGAAGTCCCACGGCACTGGTCTCACTGGTGCGTCCCCCCACCCAATCCCACATGGGAAAGCGGGACAACCACCCGTCCGCAACGGCATATTGGTCCAGTTTGCTGCCCGCGCCGGTGACGGCGACGGCATGAGCACCAAACTTCAATCCTGCCTTTTCGTAGGCGGCCCGTGCTTCCAGCATTCCATTGCGGGTCTCCGGTGTGCCGCCGCTTTTGGAAATCACCAGGCAGAGGGTTTGTCCCAGGGAAGTTCCCAATTCCGCGAGGACCTTGTCCATCCCATCCGGATCGGTGTTATCAAAGAAAAAAGGACGGAGACGGTCGGTGGAGGGATGTCCCAGGGCACGGGCCACAAATTGGGGTCCGAGGGCCGAGCCTCCGATCCCGATGACCAGCACATTTTTGAAGGGTCCCCCCTGCCCCACCCGTTTGCCTTCGTGCACCTCGGCGGTGAATTTTTGGATATCGGTGAGGGTCCCGGTGATGGCTTGGGCCAGTTCCGTGGTGGGAGCCAGATCCGGGCTCCTCAACCAGTAGTGACCGACCATCCGGTTTTCATCCGGATTGGCAATCACCCCTTTCTCCAGGGCGTCCATGGCCGTGAAGGCGGCCTGGATTGGCCCGGCCATTGTTTCAAGGTAGGTCTCCGGAAAATCCACCCGGCTGAGATCGATTCCCAACCCCAGTGAAGGGAACTCGGTGTAGTACTTTTGAAACCGCGACCAGGAGGTGATGGGATTGCTCATGAACGGACCTTAGTCGGGTGAGCCTCGAGGCAAAGTCAATTTTTGGTGCCGGTCAGCGTCGAGTCAGCGCCATCCCCACCGGAGAAATCCGAGGAGGAGCGTGAGGAGAAGGACCGCACCGGTGACCTTCCAATACCAGGCCAGACCGGTGCGCCGGGGCTTCCCAAACTCCTCCTCAACAAATGCTTCGTAATCAAAACCCTCCGTTGGAATCCCCAGACGCTGGGCGGTCGCATCCTCGTTCCATCCCGTGGTTTCATCGGCTCCACATTCGGGGCACGACCTTGCCCGCGGAGGAACATCGGCACCGCAGTTGGGACACTCCTCCGGAGTCATGACCAGAATGAACCCAACGCCCTCACGGATGCAGATAACCCCGGGGTGCTGTCCCCTTGGGCGTTGTATGCGGCAGGGTGTCGGGGACCACCCGGACTGGAGTGGTCAATTTCAACGGGACAGGTCCACCGAGAGTGAAGGTCAATTCCATGAAGTAGGCGGACCAACCCTCGGCGGGGTGCGGAGCTGGCGCCTTGTAAACGTGGACACCGGAGCCGGTATCTTCGACGGGTGACGACTTCCAAATAGGCCCGACCGTCTCGAGGCGGAAATCGCGGGCCTTGGGATTTGTGGCCTGCCACAACAGGACTTGAGCGGGCATATCCTGGGCAGACACCACCAGGTTGGCAGACGCATCATACGTCCAGGTGAATTTCGGGAGTGCCCGGTGATGAATCACGGCATCGTGCCAGGCCAGCACCGACAGATAGGCATCACTTCCTGCCAGGGAATGGTCGGCATTGGGGACATACCGGAGGTATTTGGGCCCTGGCAACTCGTCAAAGTAGAACTGGGAGGAATCGGGAAGGAAGTACTGATCGCCGCAGGCATTCATGATGAGCTTGGGAAGGGTCATCCGGGCGCGGTAGCTGAAGGGATCCTCAATGGCACAGAGGGCGTCCATTTCCGAGGTTCCCATCCAATCCATGATGTGGTGCCGGGTATAATCGCCCACCGACGGGGCAAACTCGCCGTAAGCCTGATAGTGATGTTCCATCGAGCGTCCGAAATTCAGGACATCAATGACAATCGGGCAGATGCCGACCACCCGGGGGTCCACGGCGGCGGTGGTCCACGTCGTCCAACCCCGTTTGGATCCACCGGCCACGACAAAGGAATCGACGGTTTTGGAGCCACCGGCCGGGGTTGCACAGAAGGCGGTCACGGCATCCATGGCCCGGACCGCAGCCTTGGTCATGGGCAACCGGGCGGGCCAGGTTTCGTCACCGGTTCGGAGAAATTTATCCCAGGTATAGGCAATGAAATCATCCTCTGACCGCGGTTGACCGTCGCCACCCAGAACCAGGGGCTGGGCCGGGACCTGATGCAACTCAGCCACGACGGATCGACTGGCACGTGCGACCTCCACGAGTTCGCGGGTCGGCTTTGGAGCGTCCTTGCCGACGGAGCCGCCGGTGATGAACAAAAGCGCGCTCACCGAATCCACGGTGTCGGGAACGACCACGACGAGCCAGTGCCGCCATTCCGGATGATCCACTTCATTGGTGGTTTTCCAGTGCTGGGAGACGAGATTGATGGTATGGACCTTGCCACCAGGGAATGGGGTCGAGCTCACGACCTCCCAATGGAAGGAGGCATCGGGAGCGGCCACGTAACGATCGAGAGCGGTGGCCGGAGAACCGGGCCGGGCCGGGAGAGTTGCGGCCTGGGCGGACGCCATCAGCATCCAGACCAGGATCCAGGGTCGGAAAAGGGGCTTCATGCGGGGAAGAGGATGCTCCGAAACAGATAGGGCATTCCAGCCTGAAGCCATCCGGAATGGCTGGAACCCCTGCTCCCTTGACCCCTATTTGGGGGATTCGGGCGGGAGTCTGGCCAGGACTTCCTCCAGCCAGACGACTTGTCCGGGGAAAAGTCGGGCGCGATCGATCCATTGATTTCCCTGACGGGCCTTTTCGGCTTTGCCCAGCAAGGCCTGACAGAGCGTCCAGGCAAAATAGCAGGCGGTCCGCTCATTGCCCGGAAGCGAGTTAGGATCCACCTGGTTGATTAATTTTTCGGCCTCCTCCACCCGGCCCAACTGGACCAGGGCAATGACATGATTGACACGCGGTCCCAGGAGTTGGGGATATTCGGCCATCAACGAATGGGTGATGCGAATGGCCTCATCGGCCCGATTCCGCATCAGCAGGAGGACCGCCGCGTAATTATTCCGCATGACGGGGTCGTTGGGACGGAGCTGATACATCCGGCCTGTTGCTTTCTCTAACAGGGCCAGATCGTGAGCGGCGGCGGCCACGACCTGGACCTGCTGCCAGGCCGCAATCGAATCCCCAAAGTCCGCATTCGCCCCATCCAGCATCTTTGCCGCCGTGACACTGAAACCGGCGGTCGTCAGATCGGTGGCAACCTGAAGAAGCCCGGGAATGAACCGGACGGGACGGTTGATCAATCGCTGAAACAGCTGGTCCGCCCTGATTGAGTTGCCGATGCCCAATTCGGCAAGCCCATCCAGATAGTCATCGTAAGCCCCGAGCAATTCACCGATCCGCGGGAGTTGACGGAGAAGGACTGCCAGACTTCGCAGTTCATCCCACCGTCCTGTTTTGACCAACAGAGGGGTGGATGCCAGGAGAAGGCGATGGTGGAAATTAAACTCGGGCAGGCGCTTGTGAACGAATTCCACCACCTGGCCGTCGAGGCCCAGCTGTCCCCAGACCTTGAGCTGAAGTTCCGCGGCAATCACCGATTCGGGTGGACGGGTGACATCCTGAACGACCTTTCGGGCCTCTGTGGCCAGTCCGCCTCCATCGAGGGCCTGGGCCAGGTAGAGTTGGTCTTCCAGGCGGTCCGCATGAAGGTCTTCGAGGACGGCCATGGCCCGCCGCACCCGTCCCAGTTCGAGATGTTGGGCTTCCACCTTCAGAAGCAGGTGCAGAGCGGTCACCCGTTCGGGATTCGCGGGATCCGAGGCGGCCTCCCGCAGGGAATTCAATGCCTTTTGATTCGGTTCCGCCTCACCGGAAATCGCGAGGCTCGCCCAGTAGACGCATTGGGCTTCCGGCACCGGCTTGAGCAGGGAAGCGTGGCGTTCCCAGAACGCGGTCACGCCCCCCCATTGTCCTGCTGAAAAGTAGAACTTGAGCACCAGAAGGGCCGCCTCCGGGGTCTGCACCAGGGATTCATCTCGGAATTTGGAGATGGCCCAATCGTACAGTTCATATCGGGAATAGAACGCCGCCGCCAGTTGAAGATCCGGGGCGTTCGTGTGGGAAATCGCCAGAACGGTTTCCAATTGAAAAGCAGACATGAGCACCCAGGTGGGTTGAAACCGGGCCGAATGGGTGACCTCCCGGATCATTCCCCGGTTTGCCTCCAAATCGTACCGGTTGATGGAGACAGCGGCTTGAAACGCGTGAACCGCATCGGCGTTCCGGCCTGCCGCCGCCGCCCGTGCCGCCGTTCGTTTTAATGACCAGACCTGAATGAGGTCCGTGGTTCTCAGCCGGAGTTGCTGCGGAACCTCCTCCGGGGCAATGGTCCAGATCCGGGCAAAAAAGCCGACGTAGAGCATCATCAGAAGAACGACACCCAGAATGGACCACCGCAAACGCCCGTCATTGACCAGGAGGTGGAGGAGGTAATTGGTCTGAGCCCGGCGCGACAGCCAGTGGCGTCGACGGGATCGGTGTTCACGCCTCGTTTCAGAGACTTCTTCCAGTGGAACCGCGGGCGGTTCCGACGTCGGGATTTCCTCCCCGACGGCAGGCTTCGGGTTCGACCGAACCATCGGCTTGGGACGAACGGGCGACGCTGTCGGCACAAATTTTCGGCGTTGGTCCATCGATAACCTGTCTCCAGTGAGTCGTGGAATCTACGCCACCGATCCTCGAATGAAAGCAGTCATTCCCGTTGTCACGAAAACGTCCCGTTCCCATTCGGGCATCAAAAATCAATTCTCTCTCCGTCAACGGGTCATGGATTTGCGGGTGGGCGGCTTCCAACCCAGGCTCCGGGCCGCGTCGGTGATTTTCCAACCCGCTGCGACCAAGGCGGATGCCGATGCCTCCGCTGAAGCCCCGGAAAGAGCCGCCACAATTCGGATGGCCCGTCCGCGAAGCTTTTGGTTGGAGGGATTCAGGTCGATCATCAGGTTCCCGGCCACTTTCCCGAGTCGCACCATGGCGAGCGTGGTGATGGCGTTCAGAACCAGCTTGGTTGCAGTCCCCGCCTTCAACCGGGTGGAACCGGCCAGGACTTCCGGTCCGGTGGGCAGGGCGATCACCACTTCAGGCTTGCTGCCCGGGGCGAAGCGCAGTCCGGGATGACAACTGATCAACGCCCGGGTGGCCCCCTGACGTCGAGCCTCCTCCAACGCCCCCCAAACGAACGGGGTTCGCCCGCTGGCCGCAATGCCCACCACCACGTCGCGGGACGAAACTCCGCGGCCCAGAACGGCCGCAGCACCAGCAGCGACATCGTCCTCAGCCCCTTCCACCGCCATCGAGACGGCCCGGGGTCCTCCGGCAATGATGCCCTGCACCCATTCGGGTGGGGAGCGGAAGGTGGGCGGACATTCACTGGCATCCAGGACTCCCAGTCGTCCGCTGGTTCCCGCCCCGACATACAGCAGGCGTCCCCCGGAAGCCCAGGCCTCGGCGACGCGCCGGACCAGAGCCGTGATCGGGCGGGATTGAGTGGCCACGGCCGCGGCAACACCACCTTCTTCCGACAACATCAGGGTCAAAGCCTCCGGGATGGAAAGCCGGTCCAGATGCCGGAACCGCTCGTCGACCCCCTCGGTGGGGGCCGGAGTGGCGCTGGTGGGAAGTGCCACCGCCACCGGAGGCACTTCGCGGGCCGGACGGATGATGCGGACCGTGGGTTGAACGTTGGGATTCAGCCGGCGGGCCAATTCAACCGCCCCCCAGGCGGCTTCGCGGTCCTGACACCGAAACCGGCTCTGTGGAAGGGCACGACGCAAGGCGCGACCGATCGAGGCGGCGAAGAGGGGTTGAGCCAGGAGGACACTTCCCGAACCGACAAAATCAAAGGCCCTGAGTTTGGGGCCCAGGCGGCGTCCCACGGCGATGGCGTCGGCCACCAGGTGATCGCGGGCCTGGTCCATCGATCGTCTCGCCGCGATATCGCCCGCGGCAGCGGCCGAAAAAACCTCCGGAGCGAGTGCTGCAATCTCGGTCTTGGTCGCCGCATGCACCCAGGAAATCAGGTCAGCCGGGTCATTCAACAACAGGCGTCCGAGGACCCGGACACCCAACGGACCCCAGCGCCCGGTCTGATCGAGCACGGAAATGCTTTCCCGGAGACCGGCCTCGACCAGGGCAAAGGCGCTGCCGCGATCCCCGAGCCAGTGACCCCAGCCCCCCACTTTGCCGACCTTTCCCGAGGAGGAACGTCCGTAACAGCAGGAACCGGTCCCGCTCAGAATGATGACCCGACCGTCGGACGGGAGAGCGACGGCCCGACCTTTCGATGTCGGCTCGGCCGCCCACCAGGCGGTCTCCAGATCGTGGGTAATCTCGGCGGGGACACCGGGCCAGACGGATTGAAGGGCGGCGGAAACCCGGGCTCCGTCTTCGGGGGTCATCAAACCGGCGAGGCCGATGCCAATGGCGGTGGGATTGGGGACCGAGCGTCGGACCTCCAGGAATCGGGCGACCAATTCCTCATCCGACAACAGGCGGAGGTTGGTGGGTCCGGCTTCACAGCGGATGGGGACATCAGAGTTTGACGCGACCGCCAGCGCCACCAGCCGGGTGCCCCCGCCGTCCATACCCAACCAGATTGTCTCGTTCGACATTCAGGAGATCCTACCGGAAAGGATTGATTTGGACCAGAGGGCGCGGGATTTGCGTCCGGAGGAACGCGTCCCCCCGATGGAGGAGGGTTGCACAGGGAACCCCGATAGGCATAACGTTCGCAAAAGGCTGCTTTTCAATCCGTTCGATTCCCATGACATCACTGGTTTCCCAGCATCCCTGGCTCTGGCTGATGGCGATCTATCTGACCGGTTTTCTGTCCCACTGGCTGATCGAACTCTTTTTCCTTCGCCAGCGCCTGTTTGATGCGGAATCACGATTGCGTCGGCGCAATGAGGAACTTGATTCCGAGCGTTTTTCCCACGGGCGGACCACCGCCGAATCCAAGGCGAGGCTGGAACAACTGACGGCTGCCCAGCGGGAACTGGTGAACCTGACCCGCGCCCGGGACGAAGCCCGCGTTCAGAGTGCCCAGGCTGAAAAACTGCTGGCGGACGCGAGGGCCGGAACAACGGAATTGGAAAGTCGACTGGCGTTCCAGGAGCGGGAGCTGGAGACGAGAACCGGCGAGTTGGAGGGGGTCCGCCGCCAGTTGGATGATTCCGTCCGGGCCCGGGAAGAGGCCCGTATCACTTCTGAAAAGTCCACCCATGCGCTGGCCCACGTGCGAGCCGATGTGGCGACACTGGAAGGGAAGCTGAAGGCGCGGGGAGAGGAAATCCGGCTGATCAACGATCAATGGGGAACGGCCAGGGAGGAAGCGGCCGAACTTCGGGAACGCCTGGCGCAGCAGGATGCCCGCCTTGAAGCGGCCCAACAGACACGGCGGTCGCTCGAAACGGAACTGCGCGAACGGGACCGGGAAGCGTCCGAACTGCGCGAGAAGCAGGCGGACCTGGAGGCGGAATTGAGGGCCACGTCGGCCTCCCACGCGCAACTCGAATCGGAATTGACCCGGGTGTCGCATCCGCCGGCGGCACCGGCCACGGAAGCCGATTCTGCCACCATCGAATTGCTCCGGCGGGAGGTGGCCGAAGTCACGAGCGAGCGGAACAGGCTGGCGGCCGAATTGGCCGCCGTGCGCTCCGAATGAGATGCCATGGCCTTTCCCCCGCCCTCATCGAGCTGGCGTCCGCGCTACTGGATCATCGGGTTTGACCGGTGGCATTTGCCCGTGCTGGTGGTGTGGGCAGGCCTCTGGACCCTCCTCGCCTGCCTTCCGCATCCCGCGCCGCCGCCCCCTCAAAAGCCGCCGCCCGTCGTGGTCCGCCGGCTGGCGCCCACGTCGATTCAAGGGCCGCTTCCCGGCACCATTTTTCGGGGCACCCAGCCGGATTCAGCCGTGGGCGTTGCGGAACCGGGAGTGATCGTCCGCCTCTACGTGGGCCAGCAATTTGCAGGTCAGACCCTGAGTGGTCTGGATGGACGGTTTCAGTTCCACCTGGCAGGGCTCCCGCGAGGGACCAACATCCTCCGGGCGGTGGCGGTCGGTGCCGGGCAGGCCAGCTGGTCCGGTCCGGTCCCCATTCTGATCGCACCCGCACCCACTGCCGTCCGATCCCATAAGAAGACGGGATTGAAATCGAAGCCCTGACCCCCCAGCATTTCCCAACTCATGACCCGACCCTCTCCGAAAGACAGCCGGTGGTTCATCGAACATCGCCGACGGCTGGCGGCATTGCTGACACCCGGTTCGCTCGCGGTGGTCAATGCCAATGACATTCCGCCCACCAACGCCGACGGCACGCTGGCTCTGGTGCCCAACAGCGACCTTTTTTACCTGACCGGCGTGGCTCAGGAGGAAACGATCCTGGTGCTGTTCCCGGATGCGGACGATGAAAAGCATCGGGAAATCCTTTTCCTGCGGGAGACCAGCGATCTCATCGCCACCTGGGAAGGCCACAAGTGGACTCAGGAGGAGGCCCGGAAGGTTTCGGGCATTGAAAATGTGATGTGGCTGAGCGAATTCCCGCGGCTGTTCCACCGCCTGATGTGCGAATCGCAGCGGGTGTACCTGAACAGCAACGAGCACAAGCGGGCGGAGATTGCGGTGGAAACCCGGGATGCGCGTTTTGTAGCCGAAACCCAACGCCGCTATCCGCTCCATGAATATCGTCGTCTGGCCCAACTGTTGCATCAGGTTCGGACGTTCAAGTCTCCCGGGGAAGTGGAATGGATTCAGGCCGCCTGCGATCTCACCCAATCCGGTTTTGAGCGTGTGGCCCGATTTGTCCGACCGGGGGTCAACGAACGGGAGGTTGAGGCGGAATTCGCCCATGAATTCATTCGCAACGGAGGGCGGTTCGCCTATCTGCCGATCATCGCCTCGGGGGCCAACGCCTGTGTCCTCCATTACATCGACAATGATCAACCGTGCAAGGGGGGCGACCTGTTATTGCTGGATGTGGCCGCAGCCAAGGCGAATTACAATTCGGATCTGACGAGAACCATCCCGGTCAATGGACGGTTCACCCGGCGTCAAAAGGAGGTCTACAATGCGGTCCTGCGGGTATTGAAGGCCAGCATCGCGGGACTGACTCCGGGAAAGCGGACGAAGGAATGGCAGAAGGAGGCTGAGCAATTGGTCGAAAAGGAGTGTGTCGACCTGGGCCTGCTGACCCTGCGGGAAATCAAACGTCAGGATCCGCTGCGCCCCGCCTTCAAAAAATATTTCATGCATGGGGTGGGCCACCCCATCGGACTGGACGTCCATGATGTCGGGTATGCAACGGACCCGTTTGCCGCCGGGTGGGTGATGACGGTGGAACCGGCAATCTACATCAAGGAGGAGGGACTGGCCGTCCGGTTGGAAAACGATGTGCTGATCACCAACGACGGACCGAAGGACTTGATGTCCGCCATTCCGCTGGAAGCGGATGCGATCGAGGAATTGATGAACCGGCGATAAGTGGGTGCGGATCACCTCCAAAATCGGACCAGAATCGAGACCGTGAACTGGATGATTCAAACGCAACCTATTGATTTAGAGCCACATCAGTAGGGCTTCCGAGCCGCCCAACGGAGGAACGCGCACCTGCAAGTCCCCAATCAGGCCGACCCAGGCCTTTGGCCTAGGCTGGGATGGAGCCGGGCCGTTGGCCCTGACTGGCGCTGAATTGGGTTAGGGACGCGGTTCGCACCGCCGTGCGGACGAGACGTCCGCGTTACCAGGGCAGGCATGAGTCGGACCGCCTTCGGCTCGGCAGCATCGCTACCGAGGTGCCTGCAGACTGTGAGTGGTGATGATCCCGGCATGGATTGGGGACTTGCAGGAGCGCGTTCCTCCGTTGGATGTCCCTCCTTCGGAGGGACTTGCGGCCCCAGGAACAGGTCCCCATATCGATTTTGACCTCCGTCTTGGTAACGGGCTTTTCCCCCGTTGAACACCTTACATGACTTCCGGTGATTCAATGCCCAGCAAGCCCAGTCCGCGGCCCAGGACCTGTGCGGTCAGGGCACACAGGCTGACCCGGGCGGATCGGACCGGTTCAGCCGCCTTGAGCACCGGACATTGCTCGTAGAATCGCGAAAAAAGCGTGGCCAGCTCGTAGAGATAATTGCAGAGGTAATTGGGTCGGAACTCGGCCGCGACGCCTTCG
>CAIPFS010000334.1 GCA_903864375.1 uncultured Verrucomicrobiota bacterium | reverse complement strand
GCCATCCATTTCGAGGATTATGAGCCGGATCTGGTTCGATCCCCCTGGACCGAGGCGAGCGAAGGATTGAGCATCCGCAACATGGTGGATGACCCCCTCTTCCAGATCCGGCAGTTGCGATTGCAACCCGGAACCGCGTCCATCCCATCCAGTCAGGGCAAAATGACCATCTGGTCGGTGATTTCAGGTCGACTGCGATTGACTGGCGGGGGTGAAGTCTTGGATCTGGGCCCGGGTCAGTTCGGTCTGGTTCCCGCCTCACTGGAACCCAGCCCCGTCCAGGCCAGCGGATTCACCGAAGTGCTTCAAATCGAGTACCCGGGACGGAAAACGAATTAACGTTTGGCTGGAAATTGGCTTTTTCGAAAGCGTTTGGTCCCTAAGATGTCTCCGCTCGGAACCCAATTCCTTCGAGATCACCCCTCCCTTCATGAAGCCAGACCCCTCACTCTTTCCTGATCGCTCGGACCAGGAGCGCGTCGAAGAGCTGCCACGGCTCTCGGAGCTGGTGGAATCGTCGAGTTTTGTCCGGCAGTTCGTCCATGAACGCCATTTCCGGGTCGCGGCCATTCTGATGCTTCTGGCATTGCTGCTGGTCGGGATTTCACTCCCCCCCTTCCTGCGCACGTCCCCCAAGGATTTTCGTCCGATCATTCGGATCAGTCTGCTGGCGAAGCTTGAAAGCAAGAACCTGGCACGGACCGCCCGAAGATTGGACAGCGAGGGAAGGACGGAGGAAGCCATCGTCACCTGGCGGCAGGCACTCTACAAAAATCTGGCGGACCATGATCATGGGGTGGGGTTGATCCGCACCCTGATTCATCAACCCGTGCCCGACGTCAAATGGCTGGGGATGGGGATGGGACAGGCCATGTGGACGCTGCGGATATCCGGGGGTGCCACCGAAGACCGGCTGCTCATCGCCGAGTTTTTCGCGAAATATGATATTCAGGAATACGTCTGGCAGACCCTCAAGCCCCTCGAGACCAATCTGAGCGACTTTCATGCCGCCCTGTATCTGAAAAGCTGCTTTCACACCCGGCACTTCCCCGAATTTGGCGCGGGGTTGCAACGCTATCCCACGGCGCTCCGGGTGGACCCGGAGCTACCGGCATTCGCCGCGGCATGGGCCGCTGCCTGGGGTCCTCCAGGCGGCGCCGTCAAGGCTCGACAGGAACTGGCGGCAGCACGAACCAACCCAGCCACCTTGGTCACGGCCAACCGACTTCAACTGGTGGTGAGCGAAGCGGAATACGACTGGCATACGTTTTCACAGGCCATGAAGGCCTTGCGCGATTTCCACGCCGACCGGCCCATCGACCATGTTGCGGAATGGAGGTTGTTGGAAGAGACCGGGCGCGCCGATGAGGCGAGAGAACAGGCGCGAACCTATTCCTCCCCCCCCACTCAACCGTTCGAATTGCGGGCCATGTTCGATGCATTCATGCGCCTGGACTTGAAGGAGTATGCGGCGGATTTCATGAAGAAGCATCTCCCGGCCCTGGGCTCCGAGCGGGAGGTCTGGCCACTTCAGGCGAATCTTTTGATGCAGCTCGGGCTGTGGGATGACATCCGGGTGCTGGCCATCGACTTAAGGACCACCCACGCTGAGCTGGAACTGGTTGGATACGCCTGGTTTCTGGAGGGTCTGGTCCAGCTTCATTACCATCTGCCCGAACAAGCGGCCTACGCATTCTCCCGGATACCCGAGCGGCCCATCGGCATTCCCCTGCTTGGCTTTCAGGTGGCCCGTCGGCTCACCCAGCTGGGCTTTCCAAAAATTGCTGAGAAGACGGTCGCCAATCTTGAGCAGGCGGCCGGAAAAACCGCCGATTACTGGTACAATGTCACCCTGGCGGCCCTGGCCAGCGGGGAGTTCGAAACCGCCGCCCATGCTGCGTCCAAGGCTTACGAATTGCAGCCTGACCATCCGGCGACACAAATGAATTACGCCGCCGCTCTGCTGACCTTGCGGACGAACTCCTCCATTGCGGCAAAACTGACCCTGCGACTGCACCGCGATAACCCGAATAACCCGGGAATTGCGATCAACTATGTGATGGCCTTGCTGCAGAATGAACGTTTCAGCGACGCGGAGGCTCTGTTGAACCAAATCCCGGTGGAGCAGCTCGACGGACCGACCTCAACGAGTTTTGCGGTGGCCATGTTTGAACTGAGATACCGTCAACAGCGTCAGAAGGAGGCAATGGAGGCATATCAGGGGATCCAACTGCGTTTCCTTCAGCCTCCCCAGTCCAATTGGGTGGAAACCGTTCACCGAAAATTGGTGACATCCCAACGGACGGGAAGTTAACACGAAATCTTTGATGACTTGATGCGCAGGAGCGACCCGAAGTGAGCATATGAACGATTCCGATTCCAACCAGGAAGTAAAGCCGCCCAATCCGGAGGCCGAGCTGAATGCGCAGAAAGAACTTCCACCAAAGTTCTACGAGCATGCCACGCTGCTGGTGCTCTTTTATGATCGGTGGTTCCGGTTTGCGGCCATCCTGTTCGTCCTGGCCTTGATATCGCTGGGGTTGCTGCTGCCGAAGCTCTGGCGCGTGACCCCCGAGCATATGCCCATTGTCCGGATCAGTGGTCTCGACTTCCTCGAGTCCAGTTCGCTGCGTCGCTCCGCAGAGAAACAGAGCCAGAATGGACAAGTGAAGGAGGCTCTCGTCTCCTGGCACTCAGCGGTGGAAAACAACCCCGGGAATACCGAACTCCTCCGGGAAATGCTTCAATTCCTGAACGCCCTTCCACAGGTGCCCCCGGAATTTTCCGGTTATGCGGCCAATCGAGCCTTGTGGCTTTTAGGCCTGTCCAAAACCAATCTGACGGATCTCGCCCTCGTTACCGAGACTCTCGAAAAGATCGAGGAGGACGCCTATGTTTCCAATCTGGCCTCATCGAAGGCCAAGCTCCTGCCCACGTCAGCCCTGGGCGCAGTCGCCCGCGCCAACTTCCGACTGGGACGGATGGCAGAATTTGATTCCCTCTGGCAACTCAATCCCGATGCGCTGGGCAAGCAACCGGAAACGGCCCTGTACCGCATGGCCTGGGAGGCCGGCTGGGGCCCGCCCAGCACCCTTTCCCGCGGGCAGATGCAGATGCGCCATGAACTCAACAGCACCAATGACGTCACCGCTGCCACCGCCCACCATCTGGAACTGCTGGTAAACCTGAATGGACAGGACCTGGTCAATTACCGCCGGAATCTGGATTGGCTTGTGGAGCACCATGATGACCGGGTCATTGAGCACATCAACCTCTGGAGATTGCTGATCAGTCTGGGGAACCGGACCGAAGCGACCCGGCTGGCGAAGGCGTTTTCGCGTCCCGCGGCCAGCGCCGAGGAGACCGTGGGCATTGCCAACGTTTATGAACTGCTGGGAATGCGTGATGTCGCCATCGAATTCCTCGACAAACAGTCCGGCACCTTCGGGTACTCGTATGATGTCTGGATCCGACTGGCGGAACTGCGCATGAAAGACAAGAAGTGGGACGACCTTTTCGGCCAGGGCATCACCATGCGCCGGGATGAGCATTTGGGCGGAAACCTCGATGGATACAGCTATTTTATCGAAGGGATGGCCAATTCGCAGACCGGCCGCAGTGAAGCCGCCTCCAAGGCCTTCAAGAATGCGGTCGAAAGTCGATTCGCCCAGCAAACCTACCTGGCGTTTGACTGTGCCCGACGGATGCGCGAGGCCGGCTATCCCGCTGAAGCCGAAAATCTGCTGCGCAAACTGCAAAAAGGATTCTCCAAGCAGGCCGAGTACTGGTTCGAATTGTCCCTGGCCGCCTATCATTCACGGGACATGGAAACATTCAGCATGGCCACCGAAAAGGCCTACCAGCTGGAACCCGACAAGGATGGTTACGTCATGAACTACGCCGCCGTCCTGATCGCTGAACGTCGGAACCCCGAGGAATCCGTCAAGCTCACGAACCGTCAGCTGAACGCCTTTCCCAACAAACCCGATCTCCAGGTGAATCACGCTCTCGCCCTGCTCCAGATACAGCGTTTTGATGAGGCAGAACGCCTTTTGAAGTCCATCAACCCCATGCGCCTGAATGCCTCCGAGGCGTCGGTGGTGAATTACGCCTGGGCCGAGCTCTATCTCCTGCGGAATGACATCCAAAAGGCGAGGAAATCCTATTCCCTGGTGAATACCAACCATTTGATGCCGCCCCAGATCACCTGGTTTGAAACCAAGCTCAAGGCGCTGTAGCCGGTGATTTTCGCGGCGGCCACGGGACAAAGGCACTGGTCGTCCGCTGATACCGTCGGTAGGCCTCGCCTTTGGATTCGACGGAAAGGGCCTCCGTCATGGGGATACCCGTGACTTTGAGCAGAAAGTAAAGAATCAGCCCCGGAGCGACGAAGGAGAATCCGCCTCCGGGGTATCCCAGGGCGTAGATCGCGTAGGACACCCAAATCAGCCATTCAAAAAAGTAGTTGGGATGCCGCGACCAGGACCAAAGTCCCACCTGACAGACCTTCCCCCGATTTGAAGGGTCCGAACGGAAACGGGCCAGCTGTGCATCGGCTACGGACTCGCCCAACAGGCTGCCCACCCACAACAACACGGCAACCGTCTGGAAAGCTGACAGAGTCCATCCTCCCCGGTTTACTGGATGGCCCAGGCAGGTCAGAAGGAAGGGCAGCGAAAGGAGCACCTGAAGCACCCCCTGAAGGAGGAAGAATCCATACATCCGCGGAGCCGTTCCAGCTCCCCACTTGACCCTCAGGCGGGCATAACGCACATCCTCGACCGGGTGATGGCTGGCCACCCGCCTTCCCAAATGCCACGCAAGCCTCAGACTCCACAAGGTCACCATGGCAACCAACAGGCCCGATGGAAGGGGATTCCATTCCGGGAAGCTCTTGAGTGTCGAGTCGTAGTCCCTCATCGCGACGCTTCCCAGATACAGGAGTGCAATCACCGCGAATCCGCCCGACCACACCACATCGACGATTCCATAATTTGACCAGCGACGGGCCAGGAACCACGTGGTCGTCATCTCCACGATGGCAAAACCAAGGGCCGCCAGCGGAAGGAGAAGGTACGGATTCATGAACACAGGGGCGGTCCTGCCGATTCCGACGTCATCAACCGGCGGTTGTTGGGGCGGCTCCAAACCGCCTGCACCACACTGATGTTGCGCCAGGCAAACGCCGCCTCGCAATAGGCCAGGTAAAACGACCAGGTTCGGATGAAGTAATCATCGAATCCAAGCTTTCGAACCTCGTCCAGTTGGTCCACGAACCGTAATCGCCACCGGCGCAGGGTCTCTGCATAGCTCAATCCCAGGTCTTCCAAGTCGTGCATCCACAGGTCGCCACTCCGGCGGATGGCCTCTCCCGTCCGATCCAGCGATAGGAGTAGGGATCCCGGGAAAATGTGCTTTTGAATCCAGTCCACACTATTCCGGAGGTCCGCATGACGGCTGTCGGGACAGATGATGAATTGGGCTCCCAGCAATCCTGTTGGGGCGAGAACGGACTGAAGGATGGAAAGACACTCTTCCAGGTACTCATCGCCCACCGCTTCCAGCATTTCGATGCTGACGATCTTGTCGAACTTTGTCTGCAGGGAGGGAATCCTGCGGT
>CAIPFS010000333.1 GCA_903864375.1 uncultured Verrucomicrobiota bacterium | reverse complement strand
GATGGATCTCCTGAATCGGACGGGGAAAACGGAAATAGAGCCCCGGCTGTTCGCGGGTCAGGGAGTACCGGCCAAAGGTCGTCACCACCGCCACCTCGGTCGTGCGCACCTGATAGGTGAACAACACCGCAATGAACAACACCAGCAGGGCGACACCAATCAAAAGAGAGGACTTGTTCTTCTTCATGCGCAGAAATCAAAAAATCGAATGGCACCGGAGATCGGCGGAAATCCTTGAAAATAGAGCTATTTCTTCCTGTCTGGATTTTCGATGACCACGTCATCCAGTCCCGGACGGAGCTTGTCTTCGAGGTTGAGAATGACGACGTCGTGCGTGTTGGTGGGCCCAATGACCAGCTTTCGGCTGTTTCCAAGCGCGGAGGCCACACTCGTTAAATAGGCCCGTTGACGATAAGTCCTCGGCGCGGCCTGATAGGCTTCCATCTGTCTGCGGAATTGAGCCGATTTTCCCGAAGCCAGTTCCAATTTACGATTCGCATCCGCCTCCGCTTCGTTGCGTCGCTTGACGGCTTCCGCGTTCGCACGAGGCACAATTTCGGCCCTCTGCCCCTCAGCCTCGAGGATTCGGGCCTCACGTGATGCAATGGCACCAATGACCTGCTCATAGGCAGCCGCGACCGCCGTGTCTTTCGTCCCCATCGGAGGATGGATGTCCTGGAGTCCCACCAAGGCAATGGTTACCCCGAGATGGGATTCATCCGCCTTCTTTTGAATCACGTCCTGCAATGTCCGTGAAGCCTTCTGGCGCCCATACGACATGATTTCATCCATGTCGACACTCGCGAGATAACGCACTACCTCCCGACTGGCGATGTCCTCCAGCAATTGCTCCGGGTTGACATGACCGTACGCCCATTCCCGCAAATCCCGGATGTAGTACTGCACCGGAATGCTGGCCGTCAGCAGATTGACCGGAACCGCTTCGCTGGAGGGCGCGGTGGCACCCGCAGCAGCCCCCGATTGCTTGTAGAGCGCCTGATCCCGACTGGCCACCAACAGGTTGTACTCCACGTTGTAATGCTTCCGGGTCCACAGCAGCGTCTGCTCTTTTTCAAGCTCCGGATCACTTTCATAGCCGATGCTGAAAGAGCGCAACTGCTCGGTGTTCACCCGTTCCACCTGATCCATCGGCCACGGAAACTTCAAATGCAGCCCCGGTGACAAGGCGGTCAGTCCCAATGGACGACCAAATCGCTCGAGCAATCCCTGCTCCCCGGGTTCAATCACAACAAATGACGACGATAGCGCCAGAATTCCCAGCCAGAACCCAGCCAGCTGCGGCGAATTCGTCCGGAGAAAGTCGTAAACCCAGGTTTCGCTGACCTTGAATCCAAACTGGTAATCCAACGCATGAGCCAGAGTGCCGAAAAGGCCGCCACTTTCACCCAGCATGCCAATAATCCGGCTCTCGTACAGAACACGGGTGGCCACTCCCCTCGATCTCGGACGATAAAGCTCAAAGACCAAGGTCATCAGGCTTTCAAGCGCCACCAACCCCAAAACCAACGCCAGCGCAAGCCCTCCAAAACGGTCGTATCGAGGCAAACCAAACCAATCCGCCGCGGCTGCCAGCGCAGACAGTCCAGCCAGCACGGCTCCCATCATCACCGCTGAGGCCGACGGACGAAGCAATCGCGATCCTTCCAACTGCGCCAGCCGGGCCGAGAATTTTCCGACCAGGAACAGCATCAATCCGGTCCCCGCACTCAAGGCCAGTGCCAGGGTCGGATCCGGTGCGGCCATCACCTCGGTATCCCGCCACAGCCGGGATCCCCACCACCATGCGGCGATCCCCTGCCCCAGGCAGACCAGAATCGCAAAGGCAGGGACAAACCAACGTTCAAACTGAACACGAGCCCGGTGAGCCGGGGAAACCTCTGCGGCCGACTCAGCAAAAAGTGCAGAGTCACTCCGCGTCTGCCCCAACTGCTCAACTTCCAATCGTTCCACTTCCTCCCGGAGCTCCAGTCGCATCTGGAACCATGAAACCAGTGAAACCAGAAACCCAAATCCAATCAGGATCGCCCCCAATTCAGCGGTTGACGACCGCCCATAACGGGCCAGCACAGTGAGCGCAACACCGCCCACCAACAAGGTGAACAGATTGACCAGGGCGTTCTTGGACAGGGAACGTTGCATGCGGATCGAGCCAGGTATTAAAGCAGTCGACGGTGGGAGAGCCAAGCCGGAGTGGCGGGAATCCGCTGAATTCCGTGGTTCCTCCTGGCCGGCAGTGAAAGTTGAAAATTAGTGGAGCTCACGGTCTTCAAACAAAAGGAGCGCCGCCGCGAGGGCCGCCGTCACGTAACTGGCCAGATAAAGGGCGGCCTGGCCGACGTAGCTCCAGGGAATGAACTTTTTGTCCTCCAGGGCATCCGCCAGCCAGAATTGCTGCCAGTTCGGAACAACCGAATAGGCAACCCTGGCCCACCAGACTCCCTGGTCCGAGGGGCCTTTGAACAGGTAATCGGCCACCAAGCCCACCAAAAAGAAGCCGGAACAGACCGCCAGAGTGGCGATCGTGTCCAACCGGGTCGAACAGGCCAGGGCCAGCCCGGCCAAGATCCAAAGGGCAAAAAGAATCAAAACCCCGGCAGGAATCAACCGCCAATCCGCATGCGCCTCACCGTCAAACATTCGGGAAAGAGTGGTGAATTGGACGACTCCCCAAAACGCCACGGTGGTCAAAAGCACGAACGCAAAGACGGCGTCGGCCACAAACGGTCGCTTCAAAAAATAATTGGAAAAGCCGCCTGCGAGGTACGCCAGCAGCGCAGCCGAAGCATAAATCACCGTGGAAGTCACATCCGTCCCCCCGTAGGCGTCGTAGGCCATCCGGCTCGCCAGCAAGGCAGCGACCATGTTGGTAAACGTCATGAGTGTCAGCGCACCCGCCAGCCCGGCATACTTCCCCAGCAGGAAGGTTGGCCGCCCCACCGGTTTGGAGAGGACCGTGAGCGCCGTTCCCATCCGGATTTCCTGGGCAACACTCGACGAAGCACACAAGACAGCCGTCAACAACCCCGTGAGCAGCGTCACTGCCAGAACCATGTCCTCCACCATTTTCACGTCGTCCCCCAACCCGAAGTATGGAACAACGGCGAGGAAGACCTCAAAGCACGAGGATGCAGACAGGAGCAGCAGGAAAACCGGCTGCCGGACCAGCTCCATAAAGGCATTGACCGCAATGGCGACAAATTGGCGCATCCAAAATCGAAATGAACTGTGTGGCGTTAATCATACGGCACACGAGAGACCGGTCAATATGGAACATACAAAATGCAGAGGGACAGGCATTCTGTATTTACATTTCAGGTTGGCGGGATAGGTTTCGGGAATGCGCCAGGCACGGATGAAGCTGGAGGGTTGTGGGTACTATCACTGCATCTCGCGGGTGGTGGACCGGAGGTATATCTTCGAAGGGGAGGAGAAGGAGCAGTTTG
>CAIPFS010000332.1 GCA_903864375.1 uncultured Verrucomicrobiota bacterium | reverse complement strand
CGGGGTTGGACATTTGAAGCCACCCGGGCCACCGGCATTGAAATCCTGAACGGCACCAATAATCATGTGGAGGGTTGCCTGCTGCGAAATCTCGGTAATTCTGGAATTGTCGTCGAGGGAGGTTTGGGAAATGCAGTCACCGCATGCGAAGTCATCGACACCGGAGACAGCGGGGTGTCATTGACCGGTGGAGATCGGCAAACCCTGACGCCCGGTCGTCACGTGGTGGAGAATACCCATTTTGCCCGACAGGGCCGGTGGTCCAAATGTTATGTTCCCGCCATTCTCCTTCAAGGGGTCGGACTTCATGCGCGGCAGAATCTCGTGGAGGACCACCCCCACTGTGGAATCCTATTCTGGGGCAACGACCATTCCATCGAAGGGAATGAGATCCAACGTGTCGCCCTGGAAACCGGGGATGTCGGTGCCATTTACACCGGCCGCGACTACAGCTTCCGCGGCAATCGAATTGTTCATAACTATATTCATGATGTGGGCGGCGTGGGCATGGGTTCCATGGGGGTGTATGCCGACGACTGCGTCAGCGGTCTCCACATTGAGGGTAACATTTTTCTTCGCGTGCAACGCGCCGCCTTCCTGGGTGGAGGCCGAGATCACGAAGTGGTGAACAATATCTTTGTGGATTGCCGGCCATCCGTCGAGATCGACGGTCGGGGTCTTGAGACCGCACCGGTGTGGAAAACGATGGTTGAATCCACCATGCGGAGCAGCCTTGAAGCCGTGCCTGCCTCCCTTTACCGGCAGCGCTATCCAGAAATCAAAAGCCTCGATCGCTACTACCCGCTGAAGGGAACAAACGAACCGAAAAATGCTGCTTTTGCAGGGATCCCTCCGGAAGGAAATATCGTTGCCCGAAATGTTTGCGTGGGACCCTGGTTGAACCTCACCTGGCACGCCCGTCCAGAATGGATTCGATCCGAAGACAACCTGACGTATAATCCGGCACCCTTCCACCAGCCCCTTCCCTCCCATCCACGTCCGGGAGATTTTGAGCTCTCGGCGGCGGCTCTTGAAAAAATCGGGACTCCCGCTTCAATCCATTACGATCAAATCGGCCTCCAGAAGACGGACCTGAGACGGCTGGTTGAATCTCGGCTGGTCCCGACGGTCCAATAAACTACTCGACATGCCACCGGGGTCGCGGTCCCGGTGGAATTGAATTGGTGAGGGCCGGTCCTTTGGGTTTATAGAGAATTCCAAATCTAGACAGATTACTGCTGAGGGTACCCAAATCCGTCAGCATGGCATCGACCTTGGCTCGCATGGCCGGGTCCTTGAAAAGTCCTCCAGCCACGCCTTCGCCCGCCTGCAGGCCACCGAGGAGCCCTTTGAGATCCGAACTAGCCACGGCAGAATTGCTCACCACGGTCAGCAGTTGCGGACGCAGGCCATCGATGGTCGCGTCCAGATGGGTCACGGTTCCATTCAGCTTCGCAACCACCTCACGGGCCTGCCGCACCGAGTCATTGACCACCGGTTCGTTGGTTTCAACCAGATGATCCAACCGGGTGACCACTTGATCGGCGTGCTCGGAGATCCGGCGGGTATTGATCAAGGCCGCCGCCAGGTTGGTCAGGACCTGATCGTTCAACAACTGTTGATCCAGGCGACTCACGGCTGCATTCATCCGGTCGATGGTGGTGTCCAGACGACCCAGGAGGTTCATGGCGGAACGGGCGGCCTCCAGAATATCGAAGGGCGACTCCGCCGAAACCATGACGCCATCCTCCAGCAATGGGAGGGCATTCCGGGTGGGGGTCACCCCAACGAACTGGTCACCCAGAAATCCGGATTGTTCAATTTCAAAGCGGGCATCGCCGTGAATCCCGAAGCGCCTGAAGATCCGGAGGGTGATGATGACGTTGGTGCCCTGAGGCCCCAATTCCGTCCGTTCCACACTTCCGACAGGCACACCCGCCAGCAGGACGGTGGCACCCGATTTCAATCCACCGATGTTCCTGCTGTTCACCAGAATTCGATAGTAGGAGTGAAACCAATTCGCACCCTTGCTGAAGTTGACGAGCATGGCACCGATGAGAATCAGTGCGATGAACATGAACACCCCGACCTTGGTTGCTTTGTGATTCGGATCCATATCAATTGACCGCTGCAGTCCTTGGTTCGGCAATTCCGTTGACAAAATGGTTCAGCACCGGGTCCGTTGACGTCAGGATTTCCTCGGTCCGCCCGGACGCATAAATCTCCCCCTCGTGCAGCATCAGGATGCGATCACTGATCGTCCGGGCGCTCTTCATGTCATGAGTCACGGCGATGCTGGTCACCTTCAAATGTCCCCATACCCGGCGGATGAGTTGATCGATGCGCGCGGCGGCAATGGGGTCCAGTCCCGTCGTGGGTTCATCATACAGAACCACCGCCGGACGGTGAATGATGGCTCGAGCGAGGCCGACGCGCTTTCGCATCCCGCCCGATAGTTCCCCGGGCATCTTTTGTTCGATGCCGGCCAGTTCCACCATGTCCAGCGCCTCGGCGACGAGTCGTCGGATTTCGCCCTCTGTCTGCCGTTTTTCCCGTCGCAAAAGAAAACTGACGTTGTCGAAGACGTTCAACGAGTCAAACAAGGCCGCCGTTTGAAACAGCATCCCAAACTGGCGGCGCACCCTCAACAGGGAGCGTTCATTCAGGCAGGCCAGGTCTTCACCGTTGACCAGCACCTTTCCCGAATCGGGCG
>CAIPFS010000331.1 GCA_903864375.1 uncultured Verrucomicrobiota bacterium | reverse complement strand
GCCTCGCCGTAGGTGGGCCGGGCCAGCACGAGGGAGTGGCCGGCCCCGTCGGCCGCCACGGGCCACGGCAGGGTATTGGCGTACGAAAGGCTGAGGACCGTACCACCGACGTCATTGATCAGCTGCAAATTACCCGTTTTCTTGAGGGACCCGACGTACGGCCCGCTCACATTCCTGATTCCATGGACCGCCTGAAGGTCGTCCGGAGCCGCCGCGATCACGAGAAAGCCACCTCCTGGCAAAATCGTGCCTTGTGGAAAGCTGTACTGGATCGATCCGGTGATTTGGTATCCGCCGATGTCCTCCCACCACGGATTGGAATTGTAGATTTCAACAAATTCGAGATTACGTCCGTCCCCGCGTGGGGCCGGTTTGTACATGATTTCCGAGAACACAAGCGGGGTCCGACGGGAGGACGGTCCCAGGGGTTCATTGGGACGCGCAACGATTCCCGTAGCCGTTCCCGGCGGTGGGCCGTAGTCACGGAATTGGGCGACCGTGGATTGTGGTGCTGCACTGGAAACCACCAGGCCGAGCAACACCGGTCCCGCGGGCAGAGTGGCGGATCCCAGCGGCGTCCAGGTGAATCCATCGATGCTCCCGAAGCCATTCAGCCGGTTTCCAGACCGCTGGAGCCGCACCCACATCTGGGGGTAATTGACCGGAATTGTCCCGGCCGTGACCGTCGGTCCACCCGACGCGGCGCGGCTGGCAAAAAAGCAACCGGCGAGACTGGGTGTCGCCAGGACGGCAGCGTAGGCATCGTTGGTGTTGATACCGGTGCGGGCCATCAATCCGGCCTGCGCAAACGGATTGGAATTGTCCAGAGCCTGGATACGGACACCGATGTCAAAATCGCCGTTCTGCGGCAGGTAGTTGAGCTGGAACTGGTCGGAAACTCCATTGACGATCATCCCGGCGCCCGAGCCGGTGATGTCATAGCCATTACCGGCTGAAACGACCGATCCGGGAATGGAGGTCACACCGACGCCGGCGGGAATAAAGGAACTGGCGACGAAGCTCAGCTGGGAGTCCGGCGCGATGACGTTCGGTGTCGCGGACCGATCCTGGACGCGATTGACCGTGACGGTGTACCTGGTGTCCAGGGTCAGGGGTGAAACGGTCAAGGTGACGGCCTTCGGTCCCGCCATGGTGGCGGACAACACCGTGACCGCGGGATCGAGGGCGTAATTGGCCAGATTGGTCGCCGATGACGGTTGGATCGGTTTGGAAAAGAACACGGTAACCGTCGTGCGGGTCAGATTGTAGGCATCCACCACCTGCGGCGGCGTGGTATCCGGCGTGACACTCAGGCGGGCGAAGGCGGAATTGGTGGCTCCGTAGACATTGGTGATCACGCAGCGGTAGGTGGACCCGTTCGCAGCCAGCGGTACCTCGGGGAGCGTCAACGTCAGGCTGTTCGCCCCGGGAATGTTCTTGCCGCCCGTTTGCCACTGGGCGGTGGGAGGCACGAAATTGGACAGCGTCACCGTGAGAGTCGCCGGGCTGTTTTCGACCACGGTGACATCCGTCGGTTGCGCCACGATGATGGGCCGGGAATCCAGTTCGAGCCGGTTGCCGGGTATCGGACGCTCCAAGGTGCCGTCGGGCAACTGCCAACCCACCGCGAGATTGTCCCCGCCGCCACCCTGCTGCATGATCGCCTCGATATAGTAGCGCTTTCCGCCCTGCAGGGTGACGGTCGCCGATTTTTGGGAAGCTTCCTGATCCCACTGCCGCGAGTTCATCCAGTCCGGGACGAATGCAATCTCCTGGGCGTGGCCGGGGGTTTCGTCGGTGCTCAGAAAGAGGCTCGAGCTGTCGTCGCTTGCAATCCAGAACGTGTATCCACCCGTCTGCGGCGCCCGGATATAGGTCCGCGCCCGCTGGCCGTAATTGTTGATACCCGTGTTCACGTCGGTTTCAAACGTGGGAAAGACCCGGGTGAAATCCGGGTCCGGGTGATCGGGCCAGTCCGGGTTGTTGGCCGTGTTGGTCAGAACGTTGAGAACGTTCCCCAGGCGGTCGCTGGGCAGGTTCTGCCAAAGTTCGCGGTAGATTCCGTTCGATTGTGCGGTCGCCACAGCAGCCCCTGCCACCAGCGCCAGGAACCATACCCAAAGTCGTTGCATAAAAATGGAACTCCCAGCCCTTCCCCTCTTCAAGCGCACAGCACTGCCGGAGGCTTGCCCGCAGCGGGCTTGGGATGGGCGGGCGGAGACGCAGGACACTGCCGAAGGACAAACGGGTTGGCAAGGCACACCAAGATTTTACTTGCCTGGCGCTGATTTTCCGTCTGTTTGTAACAAACCACCCTCCGTTTGACACCTCCAGTGGATATTGAAGATGCGCTCCGCGAACTCTTTTGGAAACCCGCAACCCTCACAACGCTTCCGAGGCTCCTGATCAGCCTCCTCCTCGCCGCTTTGTTGTCGGCGGTGTTGGGCCAGTGCTATATCCGCTTTGGGCAATCTCTGTCGAACCGCAGGCAATTCGCCCGTAATTTTCTCGTCCTGACGGTCACCACGACGCTGATCATCAGCATTGTCCAATCGTCGCTCGCCGTTTCCCTCGGCCTGGTGGGGGCTCTTTCCATTGTTCGGTTCCGTGCGGCGATCAAGGAACCTGAGGAGCTTGGATTTCTATTTCTCGCCATCAGCATTGGCCTCGGATTCGGAGCGGGGCAGGCGCTCCTGACCGTGGGGGCCCTGATTCTCATCCTCGGATTGATCGCCCTGCGGAGCGTTTTCAGGGGTGAACCCGGGCAGTCCAACCTTCATCTCACGGTCAGCAGCCCGTCCGCGGCAAAGCTAACCGCCCATGGGGTGATGGAAACCCTGGCCGGACTGGGTGCCAGCGCCAGCCTTCGCCGGTTCGACCAGTCTGCCGAGCGTCTGGAGGCTGCCTTTCTCGTGAACTTCAAGGAGGCGGCCCATCTTGAGCAATTCAGTGATCGCCTGCGCGAAATCAGCCCGGAGGTCCGGGTGAGCTGCGTGGACGACCGTGGACTCGGTGCCTGAACGGACTTTCACTGTCCCGCTCCATCCATGGAACCGCCCAATGCCCGCTTTGAGCTCAAATTCATCGCGGAACGAATGGATCTCGCGGAATTGATCGCGCTGGTGCGCCGCCAACCCGGCCTGTTCCGGGAAGTTTATCCCAACCGGGTGGTGAACAACATTTACCTTGATACCCCAGGCCTGGATGACTTTGAAGACCACGTCAACGGGCTTGCGCGCCGGGTTAAAAACCGGGTCCGTTGGTACGGATGGGCCGGAACGGTGATCGAACGCCCTGTCTTCGAGCGAAAGCTTCGCCAGGGCCAAATCACCGGGAAATTATCCCACCCACTCCCTGCACTCACCCTGGAGGGAGGTTCGATCTCGGAATCCCTTGCCGGATGCCTTGTCGGCGCCAATCTGCCGGAACGTCTGCTCGGGGCCTTGCGTCAACGGGAGCCCGCTGTCTTTAACCGGTACCGCAGGCACTATTTCGAAAGCGCCGATCGCCGGTTCCGTCTGACCATCGACTCGGAAATGCGATTTGGAGAAGTCAGCAAAGCCGGATTCGCGGACGACAGGCTCTCCGCCATCAGCCCGTTTTTGGTGATTGAAATGAAGTTTCCGCCGCAATACGGCGAGGAAGCCTCAAAGGTCACCGGTCAGCTTCCATTCCCACTCACCCGCTGCTCGAAATATGTCCTGGGCATCCGGCATTTGCGCTCGTAACCGCTCCGCTCCAAAAGCTACTCCCTCCATGCCTTTCGCCTCCGCTTTTCCGCAACACCGGAAAAAATCCGAACCTCTCACTCCCCCCGGCATGGCCGCGGGCGGGCGGCATGAAACCTGCCGGGGGGTTTGGCAGGTGCATCCGTGTTTCGACCCCCAGCCATGAACCGCCCCCGTCTCAACGCCCCCGGGTGGGTCCGCAGAACCAAGGGTGGCCGCGTGGCGCGGCCGGGTGGATTCACGCTCGTGGAACTACTGGTCGTGATGGGAATTCTGGCGGTGCTGGCCGGGTTGCTGTTGTCCGCCCTGTCGCGCGGGCGCGGCAAGGCCGCATCCATCAACTGCCTGTCGAACGTGCGGCAATCCGGCCAACTGCTGGCGGCCTTCGTTCTGGAAAACAATGCCTATCCGTTTGAGGGGAAATCCGGCACCGATGAGTTGGGGGACGCCCAGTCCGGGGATTGGGCGGTATCACTTTACCAAAGCCAGTACCCACGGCTGGTGAGCACCAACGGCTCCTGGCGGGGTGTTTTGCATTGTCCCTCCGTGAAAATGCGTCCGGCGAACTTTTCGCCCCACCGTATCTATTACGAATATGGCTACAATGTGCGCGGGGTCTCCCGCAAAGGATACGGCGACCTCTTTGGCCTGGGCAGAATGAAAAGCGATAAAAGCCTGGTGCCGGTGAAGGCAAACCTGGTGGTGAACCCGGCGGGCATGATGGCCATCGGTGACGGTTTCCGGGGAGCCCCCTCCGGCATCTGGGATGGCTCGGCCCAAATCGGGCGTCGCATGGTCCCCAAGCCGGACGCGGACGCAGCAGACCGCGCGTACAACCGCCATGCTCAACGGGCCAACATGGTGTTTTGCGACGGACACGCCGAGGCCGTACGGATCAACGATCTGTTTATCAGCAACAATCCCGACCAGCTCCGGCGCTGGAACCGCGACGACAAGCCTCACCTTGAAATTGCCCCCTAGGCGGATGCCGACGCTGTATGACGGCCTGTCGGGTTGTCGCTGGGGGGCAGCCTTCTCCCACGAGCCCAAGTCCAGCCCGCTCCCGGACCGATGCTGAACAAACGTGGGAACCCCTCCGTCCACATGGGTGTGAAGCGACCCTGGTTGAGCTTCTTGATGGTTGCGGTTGGGCTGCAAACCTGGGCGGATCCCGCCCGGATCCTGCTGATCCGACATGGTGAAAAGCCTGAACCGGAGGATCATGCCGACCCTCATCTTTCAGCGGCCGGTCGTGAACGCGCCCGAAATTGGGTGAACTATTTCACCAATTCAACCGGGGAGACACCCATCGCGCTCTTTGCGCCCAAGCCAACGCCAAGGCATCCGAGTGTCCGCCCCATTGAGACATTGGAACCCCTGGCGGCAGCATTGAAAATCAAAGTGCGCACCCCGTTTTCCTCCAGCGACTATGCGAAGCTGGCTCAACAACTGAGAGCGGACCCCAAACTCGAGGGCCGGACGGTGGTCGTCTGTTGGGTCCGACAATCCCTGCCCGACCTGGCCGCAGCGCTGGGTGTGCAGCCTTTGCCTGCGGAATGGAGCGAAACCAACTATGCCGGTGTGTACGAAGTCACCTTCAGTGCCGGCAAAACAGGGTTCCGGGGAATCCCGGATGCACGAGCCGCTCCGGTTATGCCGGCACGTAGAAACCATTGACAACTCGGGCTCCAGGCCGCTGAGCTTCGCGCATGCAATTGTATCGGCTACGGGTCTGGCCCGGATTACTTGCGCTTTCCCTGGTGGCGGCCGGCTGCGGGAAAAAGGTGGCCGATGATTCACCGGGAATGCCCGCCGCGACTTCGGCTTCGTCCGAGGCGCCCTCCCCATCCGGACCACAAAATTCGATCATTGTCCACGTCACGCGGAAGAGTAAGCGGTATCACCTTGAAGGATGCCCGCGGCTCAAAAAGAGCGATTTTGCCATGGACCTGCAGACGGCAAAATCGCGGGGCCTGACGCCCTGTCATGTGTGCAACCCACCCTGACCATCGGCTCATCTGTCGTGCTCTGATCGGTTTCCCCGGCCATCGCATCCAAAGAACTGCATGGAAGGTATTGACGGTTTCCCTCCAATTGTTACCGTTCGCGGCTCTGCTTCTTTCGGGAAGCAGTCGATGTCATGAAACGCCAGTACCAGCCTTCCAAGATTCGTCGGGTCCGGCAGCACGGATTCCGCGCCCGCCTGGCCACCAAAAGTGGTCGCGGGATTTTGCGCAACCGCCGTCGCGTTGGACGCAAGCGACTGACTCCCGTCTGAGCCTGGCTTTCGTCTGATATTCCATCGGATCTTCCGCCTGTCACCCGGTGGTGCCGTTGCCATGAAAGGCCCGGCGACCACCGTACTCACAGACCACCTGCGATCGTTTGATGGCACTGCCGACAGCCATGTCAGCGCTCACTCGCCCCAGGGAGACCCTCAATCGGACTCAACGGTTGCGGTCCAGTGGTGATTTTTTCCGGCTGAAGGAACAGGGGAAACGTCATGTCCAGGGCTGTCTGATCATGAACTGGCAGCCTGCCTCCTCAGGGCCGCCCCCACGATTGGGGGTGGTGACGAGTCGTCGCATCGGTGGAGCGGTGATTCGAAATCGGGCTCGCCGACTTCTTCGGGAGGTCTTCCGCCGGCATCGCCATCAGATGGTGCCCACCCTTTCGGTGGTCCTGGTCGCCCGCCCGTCGATTGCGACGAAGGAATACCGGCAGGTGGAACACGATTTTCTCGAGGCCCTGCGACGGACCCGCCTCCTTGCGATCGGGATCGGACTTCCGGGTTCACCAGCGGTGCCCTCCCAGGAAGGTCCGGTACCGACGTGAATCCCTCCCGTTTTGTTTTGATCGCGCTCGTCCGGAGTTACCAATGGCTGGTGTCTCCGACCCTGCGGATTCTGACCGGAACGGTTGTTGCCTGTCGTTTTGAACCGAGCTGTTCGCACTACGCCGTTGAGGCATTGCGTCGTCATGGTTCCCTCGCAGGGAGCCGCCTCGCGGTTCGACGTCTGTGCCGATGCCACCCCTGGGGTGGTGCCGGACTGGACCTCGTACCCGAACAGTTGACCCACACGGATTGATATTTTCATGGACCGCAAAGGCATCGGCATTCTCGCTGCTTCCGTCATCCTTCTCATCAGTTGGTGGTGGGGGATCGGTCGGCTGTTTCCCTCCCGCCCGCCGGCACCGGGAATGACCAACACGGCGGTCCTTCCGCCTGCCGGGAACGAGGCCGGTGCCAATCGGCCTGTCGTTCCCCCGTCGCTGGGCGCCCCCATTCCGATCGATACCTACACCCCGGCCATGATGAATGGTGGGGCCAGCGAAACCATCGCCACTCTCGAAAACGACAAACTTCGCGCCACCTTCACCTCCCGGGGCGGTGGCCTGAAATTTGTGGAGCTTAAAAAATACCCGGCCCGGGTCTCCCGAAGCTCTGATTCCAGCCACGAACTGGCGACGCTGAATCAACCCGCCTTTCTTCCGGCCTTCGTCTTCGTCAACAGCCCGCAATTGAACGGGGACGGTGCGTTTACCCTGCACTCGGAATCAGGGCTCGTCCGGTCCGAAAAGGTCCTCACCAACGGTCTCCGGGTCCTCAAGGATTACGCCCTCCTGACCAATTACCAGATTTCGGTCACCGTCCGGGTGCTGAACGGGGGTACCGCACCCGTCAGCCTTCCCCCCCAGGAACTGGTCATCGGATCCGCCGCACCCATGGAGTCCTATGAAACCTCCGATACCCAGGGTGTCTATTGGTTCGACGGGGAAAATGCACAGCATGTTGATCCCCGATGGTTTGCCAACAAGACGCTGGGCTGCATCCCTGGAACACCGCGGACGGAGTACGTCGGAGGAACGACCAACGTCGTCTGGACCGGGGTTCACAACCGTTTTTTTGCCCTGATCACGGTGCCTGATCATCCGGCACCGTCCATGATCGCGCGAAACTATTCCCTGCCTTCCCCCAGTCCGGCGGCCATTCAAAACGATTCCCGCATCAACCGGCAGCCCCAGTTGCAGCAGGCTGCCTTTCTCTTCCCCGAGGCGGTGCTGGCTCCCGGCCAGGTGGTCGAGCGCCATTTTCAGGTTTATGCGGGCCCGAAGGAGTATTTTACCCTCTCCCGTCTGGAACCGCAGCTCGATCGTGTCATGGATCTGACCGGTGTGACCGGGTTTTTCGCCAAGGGACTGCTCCTGGGACTCAACGCGCTTCATACCTTCATCCCCTCCTATGGATGGTCCATTGTGGCCATCACCATCCTGATCAAAGCCCTTTTCTGGCCCCTGACCGCCATCAGCGCCCGGTCGATGAAAAAGATGCAGGCCATGCAACCGGAGCTGGCTGCGCTGAAGGAGAAGTACAAGGACGACCCGCGCAAGATGCAGGAGAAAAACCTCGAGCTCATGAAGAAGCACGGGGTCAATCCGGCGGCAGGATGCCTGCCCATGCTCAT
>CAIPFS010000330.1 GCA_903864375.1 uncultured Verrucomicrobiota bacterium | reverse complement strand
GAGGGAGGATTTGAACTGATTCTCGTGACACCGCTGTCCGTGCGTCAGTTGATTCTGGGACGATTTGCGGCCGTGATCGGGCAGGTGACGCCCATTTTTCTGGTTTGGGCCTATTTGGTCTTCAATAACCCGACGCGAGGCAGCGAGCAGATCCTGCAACTCATTTTTTTCGGACTGGTGGCCCTGCTGGTGGCCGTTGCTGCGTCGATGGGGCTGTTTCTTGCGTCCACCCGAATCTCCTATCTGGCGGGATTTGCCTTGGTCATTCTTCTTACCGGCTCGGCGGCCTCCCTTTTCCTGTTTTCCGGGTTGTTGGATGCAAAAGTGCGGGCAGGTCGCTCAGCCTTTCCACCTCCTCAGGTGGATTCGGTGGAGGGATGGTCGATACTGGTTTTTGTCGCGATCCTCGGACTGGCCATCGGACGTGCCTTCCTTCGCCTGGCGGAAACTGGGTTGACACGACGCTGGTTTCTGGCGGGGCCCGGCCGGGCTGCGCCTACTTCCCACGGATCGCGCTGAGCACCGAATTTTCCGGTCGAAGATATTTTTCAGCGACCTCCCGGACTTTTTCGACCGTCACGGCCTCGTAGCGGGCGTCATCCCCTTCGAAGTAGCGGTAGCCCAGCCCATACAGCTCGTCGAGGGCGACGGTCATGGCGAATCCGCCGAGGTCCTGACGGGCGATTTTCTTCTGACCCAGGATTTTGGCCTTTGCCCGGCGCAGTTCTTCCGGTGTCAGTCCGTCGGTCCGCAGGTTTTCTGCCTGGGTTCGTAATTCCGCCTCCACCCGTTCCAATTCCCCTGGCGAGGTCCCGCAGTAGAAGGCGAACATCCCCGGTGTCCGCCCGAGGAAGTTGGAGGCACCGACATAGTAGGCGAGTCCCAGTTCATCCCGAACCCGCATGAAGAGACGGCTGCCCATGTCCGAGCAGGCTTCCTGGATGAGTTCCAAGGCACAGCGGTCGGGACTGTCAAACGTCGTCCCCGGGAAACCGAGGGCCAGAACGGCTTGTTCCTTGTCGCGTTCTTCGACGTGCCGGGGTTCGCGAGTGACCGGTTCGCCCTTGGGGCTGACCTCCAGGGAGGCCCCCGGCTTCCAGCTTCCCAACGCAGCTTCGAGCGCACCGCGGACGGCCTCGGTGTGGATGTTGCCGAAGACGGCGATGACGCCGTTGTTGGGGATCATCCAACGTTGATGGAAGTCGCTCAGGTCCTGACGGGTGAGGGCCTTGACCGTCTTTTCGGTCCCCTGGCTGTCGAGGCCGTAGCCCTGATCCCCAAAGAGCTGGCGCCGGAGGCTTTTGAAGGCGCATTGAAGCAGCTGATCCCGCTGTCCCCGGAGGGATGCCAGTTGTGCCTCCCGTTCCCGTTCAAGGGGTTCCAATGGGAAGGCTGGACGCAAAATCACATCCGCAAACAGGTGCAACCCGCTTTCGAAGTCTTCGCGCATGACCTCAGCGGTCACGCCAAAGCTATGATTGCCACCGTAGGCGTCCAGGCTGCCACCGATGCTTTCGATCTCGGAGGCGATCTCCCGGGCATTGCGGGTGGTGGTTCCCTTGATCAGCGTCCGGGAGAGCAGGGCGGTGATGCCCGAATTTGCGGCCGTCTCAGCCAACATTCCTCCGTTAAAGGCCGCACGGAACTCAACAAACGGAAGGCGATGGTCCTCCTTGACCAGAACAGTCAGTCCGTTGCTCAAGGTGAGCTTTTGAATCGGTTGGTCCTGGTGCTTTTCAACGCCGACTGCCGCCGTGGCCGCTGCTCCCTGAGGAAGCAGGGCGAAGACGGTTCGACCGGATTCGATCAGGTACTTGTTGGCCACCTGCCGAAGTGTTTCCGGGGTCAACTGTCGGACGGAGGCGAGGTAGCGTTCGCTGAAGTTCAGATCGCGCGCCACCATCCAGTTGGAGCCGAGGTCCTGCGCCTGGCCCTCCATGGTCTTTCGCGTCGACAGCGTGGCCGCTGTGAATTGCTTGACCGCCTTGGCCAGTTCCGCCGGTGAGACCAATTCGGTCTTCATCCGGTCCAATTCGGCAAGAATCGCATCGCGGGCGGCGGCGAACCGATCGCGTTCACAGACCGCGCTGATGCCGAAAAGACCCGCCATGCCCGGTGTGTAAATCCAGGCGTTGACGGAATGGGCGAGATTGGCTTTTTCCCGGACGGATTGATAGAGACGGGAGCTGCGGCCGGAGCCGAGCAGGGTCGAGAGGACGTCCAGGGCCGGTGTATCGGCGTGGCGAATGTCAGGGGTGTGCCAGGCCATGTGGACATGGCCGAGGGCGATGGGTGCCTCTTCGACAATTTCGCGGGAGCCGACCTGGGGAGGTTCGACCGGAACAACTGGAAATGGGACCGGACGGGCTCCCGTTCCTTGATAAGCCGCTGTCACCTGCTCAATGACCGTGGAGGGGTCGAAGTCCCCGACAATGACCAGGAAGCAGTTGTTGGGGGCGTACTTTTCGTGATAGTACGCGGCAATCTCGTCGCGGGTCAGCCGGTTAAAAATGTCCGGCAAGCCGATGATGGGATACCGGTAAGGACTCTGGGTATAGGCCACCTCAAAAAGTCGGCGGCTGGAGTGACGGCCCGGGTCATCATTGCCCATCTCCATCTCGCGCCGGATGACGTCCAGTTCCTTGGTCAATTCGTCGGCGGGGAGTGTGGCGTTCTGAAAAATATCGCACAGGATGTCGATGGCGACAGGGGCACCGTCACTTGGGACGTCGATCCAATAGACCGTCCGATCGAACGAGGTATAGGCGTTCATGTATCCGCCGGCCGCCTGGACCTCCTGATCGATTCTTCCTCCCGGACGGGTGGAAGTGCCCTTGAACAGCATGTGTTCCAGGACGTGGGAGAGGCCGGCTCCGAGCCAGCGGTCCTCGTTGATGCTTCCCGCGGCACACCATGCCTGAGCACTGACGACGGGCGCACTGTGGTCCGGCCGGAGAATCAGCTGAAGTCCGTTTTCAAGACGGACGAGCCGGACCCCGGAGGGAAGGCTGGCTGCAAAACTACTCGCGCGACGATTAGATGAATGTGGGGCAACGGGCATCTCGGTCGTGTGATCTTACCGGATCAATGACCTTTCGCAAACCCGGCTTAAGGGTTTGGCAAAGAACGACACTAAAGAAGTCGGGCCAGCGCTGCCTGACTGGACGCAAGAACGTCGCGATGCCGGGAATTGCCATGGGCGTCGATGGTCACCACCGCCGGGAAATCCACCACCTCCAGCTCCCAAATGGCCTCGGGCGAACCGAATTTCTCGAGGAACGAGACCCCACGGACCTTGCGCACGCATTCCGCCAGAACCTGGGCGGCCCCACCGATGGCGTGGAGGTAGACACAGCCATACTCCCGGCAGGCGGCCAGAGTCTGTTCACCCATCCCTCCTTTGCCGATCACCGCCCGGACGCCAAAATCACGAATGATCTGGGCCTGGTACGGCTCCTCACGGATGGAAGTGGTGGGACCAGCCGCGGTGACGACCCAATTGCCACTGGAATCCTTCATGACCACCGGGCCGCAATGATAAATGACCCCATCCCGGAAACTCACGCCTTCGGGGAGCTGCCCCCCTTCGTGAAGGTATTTATGGACCGCATCCCGCCCGGTGAAAACCACCCCGGAAAGGTAGACCTCGTCTCCCACGTGGAGGCTTCTCACGGCGGCCTCGGTCAGTGGTGTTTGCAAGCGCGTCATAGATCGGGAAAAAGGCGGATCAAAAATCGGAGTCTGCTGCGATCAATAAAGCCAGCGGGAGATGGCGAATCCGGGATCAAGTTCGATCCCCTGCCGTCGGTAGGCCCAACACATGTAACTGATGCTGACAAAGAAGGAGGCGGGCAGCCGGTTGGCAGCGCAGATTTTCACACCGAGAAGAGTGGTTTTTCCGCCAAAACCCATGGGACCAATGCCCAGGGCATTGGAAGTCGTCAGGATATCCTGTTCCAGGGCGTCCAATCGGGAGTCCGGATTACGGTCATCGAGAAAGCGGAGGAACTGTTGCTTGCTCAATTCGTAGCCGGTGGCCCGATCTCCGCCAATACAAACGCCCAGGATGCCTGGACCGCAGCCTTTGCCCTGGGCTTGAAGAACGGCATCCAGAATCACCCGTCGGCAGCCGTCCAGGTCGCGGTTGGCGTGGAGCTTTTCGTTGGGCAGCGAATATTGAGCGCCCACATTTTCACATCCGCCGCCTTTGAGAATCAATCGGACGGAAACGGTCGGCGAGGCATGCTGATGGATGTGGATGGTGGGTGAGCCGGGGCCGACATTGGTTCCATCATTGACGCCAGTCAGGGAGTCCACCGAGTTCTGGCGCAGATAACCTTTCCGGGTGGCGGCAGTCACTGCCAACCGACAGGTGTGTTCGAACGCCAGTTGGTCGAAGCCCATCGGAGCCTCCACGTAGAAGATGATGCTTCCGGTATCCTGGCAAATCGGCTGCGACTTCTGCCGGGCAAGGGCAATGTTGCGGTCGATAATCTTGAGGGCGCTTTCAGCGATGGTTCCCTGCTTTTCCTGCTCCAGCGACGAGAGGATGGCCCGATGGACGTCCTCGGGGATTTCAGCCGAAGTTCTGCGAATCAATTCGACGAGCGAGTCAAGCAAGGCATCCATGCATCAAGAATAACGTGAAGGTCGTGGACGGAAGGGAATACACGCTTTAGCGAGTGGCGGCCACGCCATTCTTGCCGGTTGACAGCCGGATGAAGTCCAAAAGGATGCGCTCGGCCTCCTTCAGGTGGATATCGACCGCCGTTACAGGTTCATCCAGTTCCTCGGAGTTGGGGTCGAGGTGGGCCTCCACCGGATCCAGGGGATCCGCCCCGTCCGCGGTGATGCTGGAGGGAACCTTGTTGGTCACCGGTGCGGGAAGCCCTTTTTCAGCCGCCTGCTTCAGGCTGATGTCGTAGGTGGTGGGCTGGGGTTCATGCCGCGACAGAAGTTCCTTTTTTCGGGCCCTCGATTGCGCCTTGAGCTCGTCCCGCTCGGTCCGGCGGCGGGTTTCGCTCAGCGACACGGTCTTGTCGGCCAGCGCCTTGCGGTAGCGTTCGATATCCTCCGCCAGATAGGCGAAGTCCTTATCCTTGCCCAATCGTTCCGACGAGCGCTTTTGGAGCTCACCCAGGTATGGCTGGACGCGGTTTAATTTATCGTAGATGGCCCTGGGGATCGTGTCGTAGGCTAGGGCGTTGTCGAGGGACGATTCCCCGACCTCGGCATAATTATTCAAGCTGGGCAGGACGAGATCGGGGGTCACTCCCTTGAGTTGGGTGCTTCCTCCATTGGCCCGGTAAAATTTCCGGATGGTGACCTTGACCGCGCCGGCGTTGTCCACGCCCCGAAGATAATTACCGAGCTCCTGAACCGTCTGGACCGTTCCCTTGCCGTGGGTGGAATTGTCACCCACCACCAGAGCCCTCCCGTAATCCTGTAGCGCTGCCGCCAGGATTTCACTGGCGCTCGCTGAAAACCGGCTGGTCAGAACCAGAAGCGGGCCATCATAGGCCACCGAATCATCCGGATCATCATCGATCTGGACCGTGCCGTCCGGATTCCTGACCTGAACAACGGGGCCCGACTTGATGAAAAGACCGGTCAGATTGATTGCCTCGTCCAGGGAGCCCCCCCCGTTCCTTCGCAGATCCAGGATGACACCATCGATGCCCTCGGCGGTCAGTTTCTTCAGCAGTTTATTAACATCCCCGGTGGTGGTGGAGCCCGAACCTTTGTTGTCTCCAACGCTGAAATTGGCGTAGAAGCTGGGAAGGTCGATCACTCCGATTCGGTTGGTTTTGCCTCCCTCGGAGGTGAATTCCACCAGCTTCGCCTTGGCCTGGGCATCCTCCAGTTTGATTTCATCCCGGATCAAGGAAATGACCTTCTTGGCGGAGGCATCTGCACCTGCGGGAATGATTGTGAGGCGGACTTCAGTGCCTTTTTTGCCACGGATTTGGTCGACGACCTTGCTGAGCTTTTCGTCAACGACATCCACCGCTTCCTTGTCGCCCTGTGCGACAGCGATGATCTTGTCATTCACCTTGAGCAATTTGGAGCGGTCGGCCGGGGTTCCCACCCGGATCTCCTTGATGACCGTGTAGCCGTCCTCGGAGGCAAGGGTGGCTCCGATTCCGAACAGACGCAGATTCATTCCCATCGCGAACTGGTCGAGCTCCCTTTTCCCCATGTAGTCGGTATGGGGATCAAAAGCATGCCCCAATGAATCCAGCCAGAATTGAAGGACTTCGTCTGACTCGAATTGCTTGAGGTTCCGGAGTGTTCGCTGGTAGCGCCGGACCAGCTTCTTGACAATCGCCTCGGGGCGGGCGGCTTCAATTTCGCCCTTGATCGGATGAAGCACGGTGTCCAGAACCTCATTCGTCCGGACGGGTGCCGCGGCCTTGGCCAGGCCTTCATTGAACTTCGCAATGGTGGTGGTGGCGAGTTGGGTGCCACGCTCCAAGCCGAATTTGTTCGTCAACGCCTCCAGTACATTGGTCAAGGCACCAGAAATCAAATTAGTCCGAAGGCCCGTCAGCATGCCTTTGACTTCACCATCGTCGAGCTTCTCGCTCAGGTATTCAAAACGAAGCCGGTCGACCCACAGTTTTCGGGCTTCCTCGAGGTTGGCCGGGCGGGGAGCCTCCTTGCGGTTGATGAGAATCTTGTCGTCGGCCGAAAAATCAAAACTCCCGGTCCTTAAGGTATCGATGACCGTGGAATAGGCTTGATCGTAACGAACAAGGAAGCGGTTGAAGATATCATAGGCGGGTTGGACGTCCCGCTTGACCATGATCAATTCATCCAGGTGCTCGCGGACCGGGTCAAACTCCTCGAGATCGGTCTTTAGAAAATAGAGGCGTTGCGGGTCCAGAGCGTCAATGTACCGGTCGAACATCTTCTTACCGACCTCGGCATCAAACTTGTGCCGGGTGTAATGATTTCGCTCAAAAACCCGTCCAACCGTCTGGGCAATCCGCCCATCGTCGGCACTCGGCGACAAGGTGAGGGCGTTGGTATACTTGGCTGAAATCAGGAAGTAATCGCGACTTGATCCGTCCATGCCTCCCAGCACCGTCGAGGGAATTTCGACCCGGGCGGTGTTGGTGGCTGTATTGACCGCAAACGAGGTACCGGCGGGGTCCAGGTTGGAAGTGACCGGTCGAGTCGGGGAGGCCTGACCTCCCGCGATGGCCGCAAAAAGGCAGACCAACAGCCAGAATTTCATGTGGTGAGATTATGCAATGCTTCCTTTCGGACGCCAGTGGGGAATTACTGTTCAATGTGTTGAGGGGTCCGATGGGCACAAATCCAAGCCGGCTCGAATCTTTTTGATTGGCTCCCGGCCCTTGGGTCATGAGCGTTGTCCGCATGTCCGCGATTCCTGAACCCGCTGGTCCCCGCCTGCTGCTGGTGGACGGCCACGCCTACGCTTATCGAGCTCATTTCGCGATTCGAAGCCTGAATTCTCCGGATGGCGCTCCGACCAATGCCATTTACGGGTTCATCAAGATGATTGAGAAGATGAAGGGGATCCTCAAACCCACCCACATCCTGGTGGCCTGGGACGCAGGATTGGCAGCCGAGCGGGTGGCCCTGTTGCCCGGGTACAAGGCAAATCGACCTTCAACTCCTGAACCCCTGGAAGTCCAGTTTCCTCAAATTCAACAGTGGGTGGCGGATCAAGGCTATTCAAGCTGGTCGGTCGAAGGGACCGAGGCGGACGACTGGCTGGCGACCTATGCGGTCCGGGCGGTGAAGCGGGGGTGGGAAACCGTCCTTGCCAGTTCGGACAAGGACTTCATGCAATTGGTTCAGCCGGGCATTCATTTATTCAATCCCGGAGACAAACTGGAGCGCCTCTGGGGCCCGGACGAGGTGGAGGCAAAAACCGGCGTGCGGCCCGGGCAAGTGGTGGACTGGCTCAGTCTGGTGGGGGATTCCGCCGACAACATTCCCGGGGCGCCGGGGATTGGCCCCAAGACGGCCGCGGAATTGCTAAAGCGCTTTGGCAGCATCGATGGCATCTATCTTCGGCTGGCGGAAATCAAGTCGGAGAATCAGCGCTCCAATCTCAAGCTGGCGGAGGAGGCGGTCCGCCGCAATCAGGCCATGATTCGCCTGTGGACTCACCTGGAAGGAGGGCTTGAGCTGGATGAGTTGAAGCCCCGTCCCTTCAGGAAGGCGGCCTTGCGCGAGAGTTATCGACGCTGGGGCTTCAAGAGCATGCTGGCCGAGTTGGCGCCGGCGGACGGTGGGCAGGCGACACTTTGGTAGGGGCTACGGCGCGCGGAAATCGAACGTGCAGACGACTGGACGATGATCGGAGGCTTCTCCCCAGGCCGGATGGACAAATACGGAGCTCTTGCCCGGCTGCCAGGCCTGCCGGAGTGACCGGCTGATCAGGAGGTAATCGATCCGGCTGTAGGTGTCCTCCTGAGCATAGAAATGAGTCCAGGTCACCCTCCGCGAATGTCGGGATTCGTCCACTTCCCCGGGTTCTTCCGTCCCGCGTTCACCGGGGCGGGTATCCATCAACGCATGGCGTCCCGTGCCGACCAGCAGGCGGATGGGTTTGCTGTCCGGCGTGTCGTTGAAGTCTCCGCAGACCACCAATGGAACGTTCGGATTTTCCCGAAGGAGATCATCCACATGTCCCCGGAGCAACCTCGCCTCCTGTTCCCGCAGTTCGGCTTCGTCGGCAATGGCGACAGGGCGTTTGGATTTCAGGTGTGTCGTTAGGACCGTCAAATGGCGATTCGGGCTCACCTCCAATTCAACTTCGATCGTGGACCGGCTGGAATGGAACCGTCGGCCATCCAGGACAAAGCTGTCGTTGGTGTGGGGATTTCGTGAAACGATGGGAAAGCGGCTCAGGAGGGCGACGAAAATATTGGTATCGGATCCGCCCAGATGTTCGCGGTAGGGCAGGTGGAGGCCGCCTTCGCTGAGTGTCGATTGAAGGGAGTCCAACGCTGCGGCCTCGCCCATTTCCTGGAGGGCCACCACATCCGGGTGGATGGCCATCAGGATTTCGGCGACCCGGGCTCGTGAATCCACCGGTTTGACAGGTCGCGTTCCGTAGGGGCGGATGTGAAAATTCTCGACGTTATAGGTGGCTATAACGACCGAAGTGCCCTCTTCCGAACGGGCCGCGCCGGACCCGAACAGCGTGAAAACCAGCCATCCCAGGGTCCGTAAAAACCGGACCATCGGAATTCCCCGACGAGTCACCGCGGGCCAGGTCCACCGCCGGAGCTTCATGCCCCCCAGCAGTGAAGCACCGTCGGAGTTTAGTCAACTCCAACCCAATTGCCTGAGGACGGCCACGGTCGAATAAGCCTTGTTCAGGGTGTAAAAGTGCACCCCCGGAGCGCCTCCGGCGACCAATTCCGCCGCCTGCCGGGCGCAATAGTCGATCCCGAACTCAATCACCGCGGCATCATCGGTGCCCAAGGCATCGAGTCGGGCTAAAAATGTTTCCGGGAGTCGGGCTCCACACAATTGAGTGAACTTCCGGGTCTGGCTGGCGGAAACCACCGGCAGAAGACCGGGGACGATGGGGACGTCGATTCCCAGTTTTGAGGACAGGTAGTCGCGGAATCGGAAATAGTCCTCATTATCAAAAAAGAGTTGTGTGACGATGAAGTGAGCCCCCGATTTGACCTTTTCGGCGAGATAACCCCAATCCACCCATTTTCCGGCGGACTGGGCGATGTGTCCCTCGGGAAAACCGGCTGTTCCAATGGTGAAACCACCCAGCTCCCGAATCAGTTCGACCAATTGGTGGGAGTACTCAAGGCCCCCTTCGGTTTTAACCCACTCGGAGGTTCCGGCGGGCGGATCACCCCGGAGTGCCAGAATATTGCGAACACCCCTGGCGCGGGCGTTTTCAATCACCGCCACCAGTTCTGCCCGGGTGGCATGGACGCAGGTGAGATGCATCAGCGCGGTGAGATCAAACTCATTTTGAATCCGTTCCACCAGCCCGAGGGTCTTGTCCCGGGTGCTTCCGCCAGCCCCGTAGGTGACCGAGCAATAATGGGGTCGACCGGCCAGCAGTGCGGGAAGCGTTTCCTGCAACAGTTTTCGGTCGCCTTCATCGGTCTTGGGCGGGAAGAATTCGACGGAAACAGCCGGCTTTCGAGCCGCCCGGCATTCTGCGTGGATGTCGTGGATGTGTCGAATCACAGGGACAGTTTGAGTCAGGGAACGGTGTTGGACAAGCATGAAATCAACGCATCCGGATATGTCGATATGAAGATATTTCCGCTTTCGCCATCGGGTTGAACGTTTTCCTTTTTTGGGGCAATACCAGGCAGTCGGAGCCACGGTTCCCGGGAGGATTCCGGGATCTAGGGGTGTGTTAATTTTTGACCAGACCCAACTTCCGCCTTGCGGCTCAGGGGTATCACCATAAATTCTCCGTCAGTTCGCTACGCAACGGTTACCCAAACGTTGCGGTCAGAACTTCAACCAGCATTCGCCTACCCATGAGCGCCACTGCGGTCCAACCCTTGCCGTCGCCGAGGCTACGAGTCGCCTCCGACCTGAATCGGGAGTCCCTGCCGCAGACTCATCGTGATCCTCTTCGCAAGGTCACCTGGATGAATGCAGTCTGCGCCTCCGTTCTAACGGTCGGAATTCTGCTGACCAAGAAACCGGCTGAATTGTTGTTTCATCCGGAGGTGGTGGATAGCACCCCGGTTGTGATTCCGGAATTCATTCCGGACCTGACTCCCCAGGTTCAACAACCCCAGGAACAGGTGGAGGAAACCACGGACCAATCCGATCCCACCCCCGCTGTGGCCACCGTGGTGGTGGCCAACAGCGCCGACGTCGCTTTTGCGGTGCCGGTGAACGGTCCGACGGTTCTGGCGAAGGATTTCAAGTACGTTCCACCACCGCCCCGGGTAGCTCCGAAGTCGCTTCCATCGCGTCCGACCGGCCCGACCCTGTTCACGGGGGATGCCAAAAAGGACGGCGGGTTTTATCCCAAGGTGGACTATCCCCGCGATGCCATGCTCCGGCGTGAGACGGGGGAGGTCCGCCTGTATGTGGTGGTGGCGCCCGATGGGACTCCGGAAAAAGTGGAAATCAAGGACTCATCCGGTTTCTACTCCCTGGATCGCGTGGCGCAGGCCGGTGTCCGCCGGTTGTGGCACTGGCCCCCGGGCGAACGGCGTGAGTACATCGTCCCGATTGAATTTGTCATCCGTTAAACCCAAACTGTCTGACCTGAGCCCCGTTTCTCCAACCCTTCTTCTCCCATGATATTTGCCAACGCCATCGTCGATTTCTTCAAAGCGGGCGGTCCCATCATGTGGCCGATTTTATTGGTCGCCATTGTGGCTTTGGCGGTCGTCACCGAGCGGTTGTTTTGGTGGGTTCGGGAGTCGGGGAAGCGGGATGCCGAGGTTCTGGAGAAGGTTCTCGCGTCCATGGAGGGCGGAGATTTCCGTGGGGCGCTCGACGTCTCGAAGGGGTCGGAGGATCCGGTCGTCCGCATGATTTACCGGGGCCTCAGCCACGTGCACGGCTCTCTGTCGGGCGCCTTGAAAGTGGCCGCTGGTGCGGAAATCAAGCGGGGCGGGCGGTTCCTGATGGTCATCGACACCTGCATCACCGTGGCGCCGCTTCTGGGATTGCTGGGAACGGTGACCGGTATTATGAGCACCTTCCATACGGTCGGTGGCAATGAACTGTCAGTCGGAGCGGTCTCCGGCGGCATCGGTGAAGCCCTGATTGCCACCGCCAGTGGATTGGGCATCGCCATCTTTTGTCTTCTCCCGTTCAACTACTTTAATGAACGGCTGGCCAAGCTGACGTTCGATTTGGAGACGGCCGCCACCAATGTGGAAGTGATGGTGGCTCGCGCCAAGCAGGACGGTTTTGATACCATGACCTTCCGTCGCGAGGCGGCCGGCGTCGCATCCTGATCGGCAGCGTTCGCGGAGCCCTCCCGGACGTCCTATGCATCTCTCCTCTTCACCTGTTCCCCGTCGCAAGGCGCGGATCGAGATCATCCCGTTGATCGACGTGATGTTCTTTTTGCTGGCCTCCTTCATGATGGTCAGTCTTTCCATGCAGAAGGCGGCGACCAAGAAGATGGATTTGGCCATTGCCGTGACCTCCAAACAGGATTTCCGTCCGGACATTTTTAACATCGGCATCGACAAGGCGGGGCAGGTCAGTGTCGGCAAGTTGGGGGTTTCCTTCGAACAGCTGGACACTCAGCTGGCGGATGCCCTCAAGAAGAACACCAATGCGCCGATTTTTGTGACCGCGGACCAGGCAACATTGCATGGGCGGGTGAATCAGGTGCTGGATCGCGTCCGCCGCGCGGGGGTCCAGCGTGTCTCCTTCGCGGTGAGCCCGAAACCCCAATAAACTATGCACGGATCCGGCGGAGGCTCAGGTACTTACAAGAAGGCCCGTATCGAAATCATCCCGTTGATCGACGTGATGTTCTTCCTGCTGGCCTCATTCATCATGGTCAGTCTCAGCATGCAGAAGCTTCAGGTGCTGAAAATGGATTTGCCGACGGCGGTTCCCCCCAAGTCCACGACCAAGCCCGACGTTTTTGACATCGAAATCCTTCGCGACGTCACCTATCGGGTGGATAAAAAGCTTTATTCACTCCCCGAGATGGAGCGGGAACTCGACAAACGGTATGCCGCCAACACCAACCTGCCGGTTTACATCAAGGCGGACCAAAACGTGACCCACGGCGTGGTCATGAACATACTGGATACGGTGAAGGCGCACAAAATCTCCAAGGTTTCGTTTGCCATCGAGGCACCCAAGGAATAAGCCGGCTTTGCCATTTCGGTCACGGCAGGGTAGATGTTTCGATGTGCGAAGCTCTTCCCGGTTGCTGATGTCGTTGGTGGCAGCCTTCCCGGTCCATGGACGGTTGGCGGCAGAGGATTGGCCTCAATTTCTCGGGCCGCATCGGAATGGGTCCACCACCAATGCGATCGACATCAAGTCCCTGTCGGACGGTCCACAAAAGGCCTGGAGTCGCAAGGTCGGCCATGGATTCGGCGGTCCGGTCATCGCGGATGGACACCTGATTCTGCATCATCGCGAAGGTGACAACGAGGTCGTCGAATCGTGGGATCTCGTCAATGGCACCCCGCAATGGCGCCACGCTTATCCAACCCATTATGAGGATGACTTTGGATTTGATGACGGACCTCGCGCCTCTCCGGCAGTCAGCGATGGCCAGGTTTTGACCTTTGGAGCTGAAGGCCGCCTGACGTCTCTTCGACTCGAGGATGGGAAGGAGAACTGGCATGTGGACACCCTGTCCCGGTTCAAGTCCGATAAAGGCTTTTTCGGTCTAGCCAGCTCGCCGTTGGTGGTTCGGGATTTAGTGCTGGTCAATATCGGCGGTCCGGGCGCCGGTGTGGGAGCCTTCAAGCTCTCAACCGGCGACGTAGCCTGGAAATTGACCGACGACGAGGCTGGGTATGCCTCACCGGTGATGTCGGGATCCGGTTCGGACGCTCTTGCCCTTTTCTTCACCCGGGCGGGCCTGGTGGCGGTCCAACCGGGGACTGGCACGTTGGTCCTGACGCATCCCTGGAGATCCCGGCAGCGTGCATCGGTGAACGCCGCGAGCCCGCTGGTGAGCGGAACTCAAATCTTTCTCACCGCCAGTTACGGGACAGGTGCCGTCCTTCTCAGCCGGACTGGAAACCAGATGAGCGAAGTCTGGTCGGGTGATTCAGCCCTTTCGGCCCACTATGCGACACCCGTTCTGGTCGATGGCCACTTGTATGGCTTTCACGGTCGGACGGAATCGAAGCCTGCCTTCCGTTGCGTCGAATGGGCGACCGGCAGGGTGGCATGGAGTGTGGATGGGTTCGGTGCGGGAACCGTCGTGAGCACCGGCAAATTACTGGTGACACTTCTGGAGAGCGGTGAACTGGCAGTGCTGGAAGCGTCGCAGAAAGCACCCCATGAGCTGGCCCGAACCCAGGTTTTGGGCACCGGCACCCGGAGCCCCTTTGCGCTGGCCGATGGATACCTGGCCGCCCGCGATCCGCGACAATTGGTGGTGCTGAAGGTGCGGTGACGCGTCAGGTCCTGCGGACGGCCCATGGACTAAACTGTAGCCCACCGCCTGACGTCTCGATTTACCGACGGCCCGGCAGGTTTGGAAACCGCGAAACGGCGGCCTACCACCCGTGACGCTCCGGGGGTGGGCCGAATAAAACTAGGGCTAAATCCCGTGGTGGGCGTGGTTCAGATGGCCTGCGGACTGGACCGGTGCCCATCGGACCCATCAGCCCAACCTTCTTTCTCTGCGCTCTTTGTGCTCTCTGTGGTTGATCCTCAGGACAGTGGGCCCGAGTCCAACACCGCAAATTGAACCCAGCCCAGGTGGACTACGCCAGCAGGCTGCGAATGACCTGCCCGTGGACGTCGGTCAGGCGGCGGTCGACGCCGTTGTGGCGAAAGGTGAGATGAGTGTGGTCGATGCCCAATAGGTGAAGGATGGTGGCGTGGATGTCATACACGGTGGTCGGTTGATCCCGATCGAGCGGCTTGTAGCCCCATTCATCCGATTCACCGCCGCAGGCACCACCACGAACGCCTCCGCCACACATCCAGTTGGTGAAGCAGTATGGGTTATGGTCACGTCCCACGCCGCCCTGGGAACTCGGCATCCGCCCAAATTCGGTGGTCCAGAGGATGAGCGTCTCATCCAGCAGGCCCCGTTGCTGGAGGTCCTGGATCAGGGCGGCGGTGCCCCGGGCGAAGCCCATGGCCAACGGGCCATGATCGCGCCGGATGTCTTCATGGGAGTCCCAATTCCGACGCGGAAAGCTATTGTCATTGCCGCTCCAGATTTGGACGAAGCGCACGCCACGTTCGATGAGGCGGCGGGCAGCCAGGCATTTGCGTCCAAAATGATGCATCTCCTCCTCGGCATTGATTTCCCTGGGCCAGGCGGGCGGATTCCTTTTGACCCCGTAGAGGTCCAACAGGTAGTCGGGTTCCCGGGAGATATCGAGGGCCTCTGGGGCCGCCAATTGCATCCGGGCAGCCAGTTCATAACTTCGGATGCGGGCATCCAGCCGGGCATCGCCCTCCCGTCGCACCGCATGTTCCCGGTTCAGGCGGTTCAAAAGGGAGTGGGTGGCGGATTCGCTGTCGCCCGAGATGAATCCACCCGACGTTGCGGGGAATAGATCGCTCACCGGGTTGGGGCGACCCGGAAAAATCATGGTGCCCGCATGCTGGCCCGGCAGAAACGCCGAATCCCAGTTCTTGGGACCATTGGAGGCAAAGCCGCGGTGGTCCGGAAGGACAACAAAGGCCGGCAGGTTTTCGTTGAGAGAACCCAATCCGTAGCTCACCCATGCCCCCATGCCGGGAAAGCCTGGAAGCTGAAAACCGGTGGATTGCAGGTAGGTGGCTTGGCTATGGACGCCGGTTTTGCCCACCAGATTATGCACGAAGGCGAGTTGATCGACCACGGGACCGAGCGCCGAGACGACTTCGGAAAGGGGCTTGCCGGACTGTCCGTACGGTTTGAATTCCCAGGCGGGCTTCATCCAGGGGCCAAGGCCATCCTGAAAGGCTTCCACGTGTTCCCCAAAATCGCTCTTTTGACCGTCCCGGCGCACCAGTTGGGGTTTGAAGTCGAAAAGGTCCAGGTGGCTGGCGGCACCGGCCATGAACAACTGAATGACGCGTTTGGCCTTAGGCTGAAATTCCGGAAATCGGTTGGCCTTTCCAGGATCCGGGTTGGGTTCAGGCGCGGCCAGGGATCGGTCGGATCCCAGCAGACTGGCGAGGGCAATGCCTCCCAGACCGCCGCCCGAATTCCAGAGGAATTCCCGACGGCTCAGGGAACCCCCGTTGCTGTGCGATCGATGAAACGGCGACGGGTGTTTCATTCCTAATCGACAAAGGAGAACTCGTTGAGATTCAGCAACAGACGACAATAGTTCTGGAGTCCGTACTGTCCGGCGTAGCCGGTGAGTGAAGCTTCATCGGATGCTGATGGGGTTCGTCCGGTCACCTCCAGGTAGCCGCGCCGGACCTGGGCTGCCAAATCCCCACCCGTCCGTGTCAATTTGTCGGCAAAGTGTCGTGATGAGGAGATCATCAGGGAATTGTTCAGCAGAGAAAGGGCCTGCAGCGGGGAAAGGCTTTCGTTTCGCTTGCTGACCTGCATCGACGGGTCGGCGCAGTCGAGCACGGTCATGAACGGCTGAGGTTGTGACCGCACGATGAAGCGATAGATCGACCGCCGGTGGGTCCTCGGGTCTTCGGGATCATGCAGACCGTATTCGTAATGGGGGGAGTGTTCCGGATGCTCCACCACAAAATCCTCAAACGACGGGCCGCCCATGGTCAGGTCCAGTTGTCCGGACACGGCGAGAACCGCGTCGCGAACCGCCTCAGCCTCAAGCTTGCGCCGATTCTGACGCCACAAGTACCGGTTGTCGGCGTCGGTCCGGCGAGCCTGTTCCAGGGCTTTCAAATCGGCTGGCGGCGCGGAGTCATTCCATTCTCCTGCCGATTGACGATAGGTGGAACTGGTCACGATGAGATAGTGAAGGGACTTCAGGGACTGGCCGCCATCGCGGAATTCACTGGCCAGCCAGTCGAGGAGCTCCGGATGGGTGGGCAACGCTCCCATGCGGCCGAAATCATTCGCCGTATCGACCAGTCCACGGCCAAAATGGAATTGCCAGACCCGGTTGACGATGGATCGCCAGGTCAGCGGGTTGTCGTGATGGGACAGCCATTGGGCCAGGGCCGCCCGTCGGTCGCCTTCCCGATGGTCTTGTGGAAGGGCGAAACGGGAAGTCAGGGCCGTGACGCAACTCAGGGCTCCCGGACCCACTTCCTTCCCCGGTTTCTGGACATTGCCCCGGTTCAGGAGAAAAACCGGGCGCGGTTTTCCCCCCTGGGCACCGGTGCCGGAAAAAGCCCCCGACCCCGAATAGACGGTGGCCACATAGGCAGTCCGGGGTGTTGGAAGCCGGCCTTTTTCCTGATGGAGGGAGAGAAGAGATTCTTCTGTCTTCCTTAATTCCACGGTCTCTTCCTCGCGCCTCACGCGCGCGATGAGATTGCTGCGCGATGATTGAAGGGCCGCGAGCGAGTTCGTGGAGGAATCGCCTCCGCCGGGGTATTGCCCGTCGGTCAGATTGAATCTGCGCCAGCGGGGTCCGGCCTCGATCGAGTCCAGCGCAGACACCTCACGACCCGCGGCCGCATTGGTTCCGGTTGGAGTCATGGCCTCCAACTCGGAGAGCGCGAAGATGTAATCCGCCTGGCGCAGGGCCAGGCGCGTGGCGGTAACCCGGATATACCTGCTGATTCGACCGGTAGTGTTGATGGGGTAGGGGCGGAGGCCGGGATTGGGCACGTCTTCGCCGGTCTTGTCGTGAACGGCCACGACACCGTCGACAAAATCGGGATCATTGGAGACCTCCACTTTGAAACGAACGGGAAATCCGAAGCCGTCGCCAATGCCGGCGAAATCATCGTGGCAGGGGTGCAGGACGATGGAGTCCACCGGCAGCTGGGACCCAAGGTCCACCTGCACCCATTTGGTCTCGTCCGGCTTGGGAGAAATCCCGCTATGATACCCGACGGCATCGCCTCCCTTTTTCCGTTCCGTCTCGACAGAAATTTTTCGGTCCAACTCCACCAGTGCCGTCCCGGCCCGTGTCGCCACCTCTTGCTCGATTTGCCGTCGTCGTTCCTCCAGGTGGCGTTGACGCTGATCCAGATCCCGGCGCCGGCGCGCATCCGTTTCCTCCAGATCGTACGACGTATCGGCCCGATCGACTGCGGCAAAGACAGCCTGGAGGCTGTAGTAGTCCTCCTGGGAGATGGGATCAAACTTATGGTTGTGGCACTGGGCGCATTGAATGGTCAGGCTGTTGAACGTCTGAAGGGTGTTGACCACCATGTCATCCCGATCCAGATGCCGGGCCACCTTGCCGTCGATCTTGGATTCTGGAACCTCGGCGTGACCGATGAAATCCCACGGGCCGGCAGCGATGAAACCGAGAGCTTCCACCCCATCGCGGGTATCCGGGAAGAGGATATCTCCAGCCACCTGCTCCTGAACAAATCGGGCGTACGGCTTGTCCTGATTGAAACTTCGGACGACGTAATCCCGATACGGCCAGGCGTTGGGTCGGGGTTTATCCTTGTCGTAACCGTGGGTCTCGCCGTAGTGAACCACGTCGAGCCAGTGCCGGGCCCATCG